>NZ_JAUBPT010000017.1:0-58084 GCF_036700905.1 Microcoleus sp. S13_C3
TACTTACTTGATTGGGACAACTCATTAAATGCGTATCCCAATCCAGGAAAAAGGAATTTTTATCAAACCGGCCAGAATTTCTGACTGGCCACGCCTTGCAAAATATCTTTAATTGCTCATCCCGCTGTATGACCCAATGACTAGATAAATAAGCCCGGTCAATATGTAACTCAGTTAGGTGAATATTTTGGAGTCTTAAGTCACGTTCCAGGTCAAGTGTAGCAGCAGATTCGGGAGTATTTGCGCTCCTTCAATGCCACTGCACAAACTACACCGCTATCTAAATCTTTAAGAATGTGGCGTTTATACCCATCTATTTTTTTAGATCGGCTTTTCCGTCCATGCCGCATATCTGGGTCCTCAATAGAAATGCGACGGTCTTTGGCCACCCCTTTACTTAAACTCGGAACGCCTTGAGAGTCGAAAGTTACATTTTGAGATTCAATCACTCGGGCAACATCCAGAGTCTCTTGAGCCAGTTCAAAGTTATTGCAATCGGACTGGCTTTGCATCCATTCTTCAACAGAATTTAAGCTATTTAGAATGATTGAGAGTGCGTTTTGACGCTCGGAAGGGTCATCCCAGTTTAAGTCTAAGGCCGTTTTTAAACTGGAACTATTGAGAATTGGCGCACCGGCTTCCAGGGCAATTTCTGCTGGCTCCCGCCCCTGTCCAGCAGCTATCACACTCACTGCTTTACGCTCATCATGACCCAATAGATTATATGTATCTTCAACTTTGCCGCCTCCCCATAACGGCGACGAATCTAAAGCCGCTTTGAGTTGGGATGAACCAAATCCACCTTTTTGCTTGGCAATTTCTACGGTGCGGTCAATTAAGCGTTGATCCAGTTCTTTTTTAATTAAGCCGTTTCTAAATCTAATCAAAGTCGGTTTGCTGAAAGGCGGACTTTCACAATTGAGACAATCGAGAACTAACTGCCAACGTTGATCCATCACCATTTCTTCAATCACTTCATCATCAGAAATCCCCAAATATGCTTGTAGAATAATTGCCAAGGCAAGTTGTGCAGGAGGAACTGGGCTGTGACCCACGGTGCTATCTTTAAAGATTGTCGCCAGTTCAAGAATGGAACTCATCATTAAATATCCATGAACGGTTGAGCCCTTAGAAACGTGAAAAGCTTGGCTCGTTTAATGCGTTTGATAATCAACTCTTCATGGTTTGAAAGTTCAATTGGAGGATGCCATAAGGGAGGACGCATAGGGTTTTTTCTTTCTTTCTGATGGTGAGAATTTAACAGGCTCCTCAATTCACATACCATATCTACCCGGTTTTGTCAATATCTAATACTGTACCGATGCCCTAGGCTTCGCCTTCATTGTTGATCTTAGTTGTGTGATGACCCCATTCCCACCCTCACCAGAAAAGTATCTGCCCAACGCACGGTAGTAAAAGTGATCTCGCCGCCCAATGAGCGGAAACGAGCTTGCTCATTATCATTACGGCAGTGATGAGCCTCAAAACGTGATTAGTTCACTGGCATCGCTCCATACCGAAGGTTCAACATCGGCTGTTGACGCCTCGCGTTCGCTGCAATTTCTTTTCGGGCTACACGCTCACACTTTTGATTATTCTATTCGATTATATCAGTTGTCCAGTTAATTCCTTGAATCAGCGTATCTAATTCACGAAACTCCGTAGCTAAGCGATCTGTCTCTTGCCTTAAAGAGGCTACATCAACTGTTGCAATATTGCGAATCTCGGAGCGACTATACTGTGAAGTCCGACGTGAAGCTATTTCAGCTACTCCGTGAATAACGCTCCAACGTAAACGTAATACATCTCTTTGTGCGAGTGCTTCAGTCACAGTTTTTCCGTTGGGTAGAACTACTTGAATATTTGTGCGATTGATAGCGGATATCAGAGTCTCCAACTGCCCAAATAATCGATCTAACTCTTCAAGAAGTGTCTGCGGGTTCTCCGGTGGTTCATCCCCTTCTTGTATTAAAGCACTAATTTTCAGTCGTTCACGGAGTTGCTCAATACGCTTTTGTGTATCTGCTCGAAGAACTAGGGCTTCTGCTAATTTCATGCAATTAAGTGTTTTTACTACAGACTTATTTCTGCGGTCTAACGACAAGCTCACCCGCCACCGAAAGCGAAATGAGGAACGAACGGAGTTGTAGGCGGTCGGGTCCAGCGCCTTGTTCGGCCGTCGTTTTACCCCTTTATATCCAGTTCGCTGGCTAATATGCCGTATCGCAGATCGTCATGGAATTCTCCCCATTTGCAAAAGTGCTCGCGCGAGCATCCCTCGTAACTCATGCCAATTTTTTGCATCACACGGCCTGAAGCAGGGTTACATTTAAGATGAGCAGCGTGAATACGATGAAGATTCAACGATTTGAAACCGTATGATAGAACTGCTTTTGCTGCTTCCGTGCAGTAGCCTTGACCCCAGTAAGGCACACCGATCCAATAACCAAGTTCGGCATTATTATTCCTGTTGTCTATTCCGAGTCCGATTGCACCACATAAGAGTATTCCTTCTCGAATGACTATGGCAAAATCGACGACTTCTCCCTTTTCCTGCTTGGCCTGTTGAGAAGAAATCCACTGTTGGGCCATGCCATCCTGATATGGGTGCGGCATATTGAGTGTCGTCACAGCAACTTCATACGCCCCGGCCAATCGCTGCACGATAGGAGCATCTTCTAAAGTAAATGGCCTCAAAATGAGCCGTTGCGTTTGTAAAGTAGGACATATTTCCATATGCAAAATCTTAATTCATGACGTGGCTGTATGCAATCAAGCTGCGCGCGACGGGAGAACTATTAATTGTACCGCAGTTGCGGTATAATAGACTGAAATTTTTTATTATACCGCACACACTTTTTGAAACATCAAACCTAACTATTTATTGCCTCAGCAACAATAGTCCGGTGTCGGACTGTATTGCAAGTGATTGTCGGCTGGGCAAAACCGGAATCTACCAAAGCTTGCTCAATATCTAACCCAAAATACTGATCCAAATAAGGCTCCGTACTCTTGAGCAAAGTCAAAATATAAGGAGGCATTTTGGCATAAACTTCCGACTGAGGATTCATATCCATAATTGTCAAATGTCCGCCAACACGCAGCAAACGTCTCGCTTCCAGGAATATTTCTCTAGTAGCTTTCTGCGGCAATTCGTGACAAACTAAACAAATAGAAACTAAATCAAAAGCCGCCCCAGGCAAACCTGTAGATTCAGCAGCAGCGTGAACCCAAGTCGGAGATTTTTGATTTAAAGATTGGGCTTCTCGCTGTTGGGAACGGTATTTAGCAACTGCTAAAAAATAAGGCGACAACTCTACCCCAGTCATCTTCGCTTCCGGGTAAACCTCCCCAAGGGCAAAGGTACTCATTCCCACACTGCATCCCAAATCAACAATATCTCGCGGTGAAGAAGCAATCTTAGATTTGATGACTTCGTGATAGCTGGCGCGGAGTTTTGCATCGCCTTCTGCACCTGCTTCCGGCCAAATTGTGGCGTGAACTGTACGGGCGGCAACTTCAACTTCTGTAGCAGCTTCCCAACTCATATTACCTTTTTCATAAGCGTGGAATGAAGTTAGATAATATTTCGGGTAAACAAGATCGGGATTTTGGACGCTGAGCAATTCTGCATCCCAATTCCTGGACAAAAGTGCTTGCGATTCTTGTCGCCAATGCACTCCGATTTTTTCTCCTCTTTTTATCATCATTTCCCGCGCTTGGTGCTTGGCTAGATTAGCCAAAGGCTTGATGGAGAGTACGCCATTTACTAAACGCGAGGCTAATCCCGGAGTTTTGTTAACTGCAACCGTCATGTTTTATGTTTTTCTATTTGGCGTCAATTATTGTAACACAGTGCAAGGATTTTGAGTTGTCAATATAATGAAACTTAACTTTTTGCGGTCGAGTGAAATGCAAATGTTTTGTGGTAAAGACTTTTTTTAATGAACCGCAGAGGGCGCAGAGAACGCAGAGTTAGAGAAGAGAGAAAAGAACAGAGGATTGCAAAACGGGCTCTCGTCGTGTAATATTTATTTGTGCTTACCTACTTAGTTCGGGGGAATTTATCTGGAATCTGGAATCGGATTTGCCGAAGTTGGAGTAATTGGAAGAACACTTTAAATCGGGCTATTCAGGAGTTTGTGATGAGCACATCTATTGTGGAATTGGTTGACAATTTGCCGTCTGGTGGCGTCACTGTGATGATGCTCAAATCCCTCGATTTTGTGGTTCCGGGGGAGTGGAACAATCTAACTGGTTTTGATAATACTATTCAAGCGGTGACAGGGGAAACAAAGCGCAAATTAGTTGAGAAAATTCGCGATCGCGCGATCGAGCTTTACGCCAACCCCAACGAGCCATATCAACGCGTACTCAGGCTTTACCAGTTAGCAGACAGCGCCGACAGTGCGTTAGGTGCAACGGCTATGGCGAATAAAATCGGCGAAAACATCGGCTTTCTTTCCTTTCTCAACCGCCTCACTCCCAAAGCTGACACAACTCAAACGATCGACTTGTGCGTCAAAGTGGCGATCGAGCTAATTGCCTTCTGCAAACTTAACAATATTTCTCTTGACAATGTGGGAAGCTTTGCTAATTATTTATCTCATTACAAAGACGAATCTCTGATGCGGATGGCTGCTTTAGTGTGTGCTGATGGTTTAATTCCCCTTGGCCCGGACTTCATTCGAGTAGCACAAAATACCCTAGGCGGCTTGAATCCTTCAACCTTGCAGCAAAACTCAACATTCCAAAATATCAGCAACCTAATTCCCGGCGCAAATAATTCACAAAAGTTCGGATTTGTGACAACTACTTTCGCTTCAGCGCAAGGTTGGATGAACAATTTAGTACAGTCTCGCGGCTTAACTCCCGCCATAGTTTTGGGCAATCTCAAGCAATACGTTGATGTTACTGATGACAAATTGGATTATGTGGCGGCGTTTTTAGACATGACTACCAATTATTACGAACATACGGGAATTCAGACGGTTGCTCGCCGATTGATCGATCGAGCTTATGCTGAAATAGCCTCTGCCAGATCCTAGAAAAGTCCTTCCCAGGTGAGGGAAAACAGCGAACAGCGAGGCAGAGCCTCTAAATATGCGTCCCCAGGCAGAGCCTGGGGACGAGGGAATAAACCTCGCAATGTGAGTTAAAATAAGCAGATTATGTTAGCAAACCTCTTTTAATCGCATTGTGAAAAACAAATCGCTTCCTTCATCGGTAACAGTCAAGCTAGGCAAATTTGTCTGGACATCAATGTGGCAATTAATGATGTCAAAACTAGCGCCGCCCGATCGCACCGGAGCATACATTCGCCCCAGCAGCAGTTTCCGCAACTTTGTCAGCACAGCACCAGACAACCCTCACCAACCCGCTGCGGGACGGTATCGCCTCTTCGTGGGTACGGGATGCCCTTGGGCGCACCGCACTCTGGTGACGAGGGCGCTCAAAGGGCTGGAAGATGCGATATCCGTTTCTATTGTCTATCCCTCTGAAGGGGGAATGTGGGTGATGGAGTCGGAGACTTTTGGCTGCAACACGATGCCCGAACTTTACCAGTTGGCTTTACCGGGCTATCAGGGGCGGTGTACGGTGCCGGTGCTGTGGGATGAGTCGAAAAAGACGATCGTCAATAACGAGAGTTCGGAAATTATTGTGATGCTAAACTCGGAGTTTAACGAGTTTGCTAGCAATCCTCAAATGGATCTTTATCCTCTGGATTTGCGATCGCAAATTGACGAGTGGAATGAGAAGATTTACCAATCGGTGAATAACGGCGTTTATCGCTGCGGTTTCGCGCAATCTCAAGCTGCTTATGACTCGGCTTGCAGTGAATTGTTTGCTGTTTTAGACGAGATCGATCGATCGCTCTTGAGGAGTCGTTACCTTTGTGGCGATCGGGTGACTTTAGCAGACGTGCGGCTTTTTACTACTCTATTCCGTTTTGATGCAGTTTACTACAGCTTGTTCAAATGCAATCTGCGCCGCATTGAAGATTACGAGCATTTGGGAGCTTATCTGCGCGATTTGTACCAGTTACCGGGAGTTGCTGGCACTTGCGATTTGGAGGCTGTGAAGCGCGATTATTACGGCAATTTGTTCCCGCTGAATCCCGGCTGCATTATCCCCGCTGGGCCCGATCCGGCGAGTTTGCTCAAAGCTCACGATCGAGAAAAAGTCCCACACAAACCCGGTGTTTGAACAAGTTGGCGCGGACTCGATCTTATTCTTGAATGTCACTTGTTGGCTGGTTTACTTCTTCGTCTTCAACTTCAAAATTAATTCGTTCGTAAATCTCTCTCAGCGGCATTTGAAATTCTACGGATTCTAGGGTTAATACAGATTCGTCTGAATCATATTCTGTTAATACCCATTTGCCATTAGAATTTTTAGCAAATTGTTCAATGTGATAGCTGTATTGGTCAATTAAAATGTATTCTCTAAATTCCGGGATTGAGCGATAGGCGAGAAATTTGCCACCGCGATCGTAGTCTTTGGTTGAATTGGATAAAACCTCGACGATTACCCGAGGGTTTGTAACAATTGTTTTGTTGTTTTCACGATAGACTGGTTCTCCTTGAATGACCATGAGATCGGGATAGACGTAGCGGCGAGTTTGGGGTATCCACAGGCGCACGTCGCTAGTAAATAATCTGTAGTCTTTGCCACGTAAGCCAAATTTCAAGTTAGCAATCAAATTAATGATAATGCTGTTGTGGTTGGTTGTTCCGCCTGTCATTGTTACTATCTCCCCGTCGTGGTATTCACTTTTGTCGATCGCACTTTCTTCTAATGCGAGATATTCCTCTGGTGTATAGTAGCGTTTTTCGGTTTGGGGTTGCTTTTCGATTGCTGGTTTTTCTTGGGTTTGCATTGTCATTGCCTTCTGCTCTCAAGTGATTTTATGATAACATGAAATATTTGAGGAATAGAAACCGGGGGAGTCAGAAACCGGGTTTCTTAGCAAAATCTCGATGAAGATGCAAAAATCCCTCGTTACCTCGTTACCAGGCAGAGCCTGGTAACGCAGATCCAGAGGCTCCGCCTCGCCCTAACCCACCAACCAACCCTCGATCGCCCCAATGGGAAGAAGCAGATACAAAGTAATATATTCCGACAACCAACCGCACTTTGTCACCTGTACAATTATCAACTGGATTCCTGTATTCTCTCAAGCAGAAATAGCACAAATAGTCTTAGATTCCTTAAGTTTTCTGCAACGGGAGAAGCGTTTAGCCTTACACGGTTACGTGAAACGTGGAAAATCACTTGCACTTAATCGTAACTTCTTCTGAATTGTCCAGGCAAATGAGAAATTTTAAATCATTTACAGATCGCTCCATAATTGACTTGCTTGAAAAAAATCAAGTTACCAACATCCTCGATCAACTCGCATTCTATAAAAAGCTACACAAAAAAGACCAAAAATATCAGCTATGGCAAGAAGGGTTCCACCCGCAAGCTATTTTGGATGAGGCAATGCTGTTGCCAAAATTGGAGTATATCCACAATAATCCTGTTAGGCGCGGCTATGTTGACGATCCAGCTTGTTGGAGATATTCTAGTTATCGAAATTATATGGGTCAGGATGGATTGTTGCCAGTTGATTTGATTGATTTTTGAGTCGGATGAGTTGTTTGAAGGAGCGAGGCAGAGCCTCTGGATCTGCGTTACCAGGCAAAGCCTGTTAACGAGGGGAAGGAGGGGAAAAGGAAGGGAAAAGAGCGAGGCAGAGCCTCTGGATCTGCGTTACCAGGCAGAGCCTGTTAACGAGGAGAGCCATATCAAATCTCGCATCTAAGCATCTAATCTTCTAGCTTACTTGGGAATGAGGAAATAGTCTCGCTAAATGTCCTGACTGTTATTTCCCGGCCTAAATCCTGAGCTAGTAAATCGATACCGTTAATAACTTTATTTGGCTCTGCAATACTCAAAACCTCATAGCATTTTTCCCGATAATCGGGACGATCTTGGAAATACTGAATCGCTCGATCGAGCGGTTCCATAACTTGATAAGCTGCTTCCGCTTTGTCGATCGCCCTTTGGGGAATCGGAGTCGCTAACCTTTGCATAGCCAAGTCGATTAAATCTCTAGAATTTACCCGATCGCCCGGCTGTCGATCGGCATTTGCCAACAGCTTTTCTGCTATACTATCAATTTGATTCAAACAAGGAACAGGCGACCAATTTGGATAATTTGGTTCGCCAAACTCAATTCGCCCTTCACAAACCATCTCGAATTTAATAGTAGTGCCGTCAACCATAACAGGAAATCTTATCCCATACTGGTTGGCTTGAATATCGTTCGGGAGAACAATGCGTGAAGCGAAGCTATCCCCAAGGGAATCGCGACTAGCAAAAATCGCATCATAGCCCCCTTCTGCAACTTTTCGGCGCAGGAGACGGTAGCCATTATCCATCGGACACATAAAGTCAATATTCTGGCTCAACCGATATTCTCCGTGTTCCATACTTACCAACGTTCCGCCCCCAAAATACGCCAGACATTCCTGTAGAAATTCGACATTCAAGTGGCTGAGTACAGTTAATATCTTTTGATGAATTTCGCGTTTAAACATTGCTTGAGAACTTACCCAATTTTCGGGATTTTTTGGCGGAAAACTGCTTCCCAGTTCTGCTATTAACCAAGACTGATAGTGTTGGCTGATTTGTTGAATAAAAGCCAGTTCCTCCAAGCTAGGTGTTCCCAAAACTCCCCAATAATGCCAGCCCGATTCGTAGCGGCATAGCATTTCCTTGAAACTCAATTTTTTTACATCAGCAATTTGCCAGCAGATAGCTTGAAGGAATGGGAGTTGGGCGGGAATTTTCAACCCGGTTGCTATTTCTTGATGGTTCATCTGCTTGCGGGCAAAGCGAGGCAGAGCCTCTGGATATGCGTTACCAGGCTCTGCCTGGTAACGAGGAATTTTGTTTGAGTCCGCGCAGGCGGACTTTGTTTGTTTAGCCCCGAATTCTATTCGGTGGGTTCTATTCCGTAGATTCCTAACTTCCCGATAAAATCTCTTCAAGTGCTAATTTCAGCGTCGGATATTGATATTGAAAACCGCTAGCTAAAGTTTGTTTAGGCAACACTTTCTGCCCTTCCAAAACAAGTTTTGCCCCGTCTCCCAAAAGCATTTCTAAAGCAAAACCTGGCACCGGCAACCAAGAAGGCCGCTTTAAAACTTCCCCTAAAGTTTGGCACAATTCATTCATCCGCACCGGATTCGGTGCTGTCGCATTCAAAACGCCTTCAACTTGCGAATTTTGCAAAGCGTACAAAATTAAATCAACTACATCCTCGCGATGAACCCAAGAAAACCACTGTTTCCCAGTGCCCAGCGGCCCGCCAGCAAATAGTTTAAAAGGTGGCAGCATTTTTGCCAACGCGCCTCCCATTCCCAAAACTATCCCCAGCCGCAAAATTGCTAGCCGCGTTCCCGCATTTTTTGCAGGTTGGGCGGCTGCTTCCCAGTCTTTGCAAACTGCTGCTAAAAAATCATCCCCAGCGAGGCTCGTTTCGTCAAATTCAGCGGTTTCGCTGGTTCCGTAATAGCCGATCGCCGATGCGCTAACAAACACAGATGGTCTAGGATTAGCATTGACGATCGCCTCGACCAATTTTGCCGTAGTCAGTGTGCGACTGTCCAGAATTGCTTGCTGGCGTGCCTCCGTCCACCTTTCCTCCGCAATCGGAACCCCTGCTAAATTGACAACAGCATCGCAGCCCGCGATCGACTTTTGCCAATCACCAGACTCCGCAGGAGTGTAGCCGACAACTTCTAAATTCGGATAAGCTGAAGCGGGAAAAACTCGGCCAGCCTTCGCCCCATCCCTGCTCAAAACTACCACTTGATGTCCCCCAGCTTGCAGCTTCTCCACCAGCCGGCTACCTACAAATCCCGTTGCTCCCGCGATCGCTACTTTCATCTTTTACCAATAATGCACAGTTCTAGCAGTTTAGACGATCGTCCAAACTTGTCTTTGATTATACAAAACGAGAGAGCCGGCCCGATCGCCTCCCCACAAGCTTTCTGTATTTTGATTAAACTGATATGGGACGCGAGGAACACAAACCATGCCTGCAAAAAAATCAAAGCTTCTAATTGCTGCCTCCATCGCCGCAGCAGGTAGCGCTGCGGTCTACTTTTACTTCCAGGGTTTGAGCCAACAAGTATCCAACCCTCAAGACAGCGCCAAAGTTGTGCCCGACGAAGCAATGATGGCCGCCTTTATCTCCCCCAATCCCCAAGCCCTGGCAGAGTTGCAGCGATTTGGCACGTCTGGGGCTCAAAAGTTGGTCGGTCAGGGTTTGAAGACCTTTCAAGAACAAAGCTTGGCAGGCACTCAAATCGACTTTGACAGGGACTTAAAACCTTGGTTAGGGGGGGTCATGGTCGCTTTCCTGCCCCCTGATGCTGTGACGAATACAGAGCCTCCAAAACTGCTGGTTGTAGTCAGCGTGAAAAATAAAATTAGCGCTTGGAATTTTGCGAATAAATTAAAATCTCAGCCCGGTGCAACTACTCAAGAAACCGAGTATAAAGGAGTTAAAATTTATGAGATTGCAGAGCCCACAGGCAAGCGCTACAGTGTGGCTTTGCTGAACGACCAATTAGTGATGGCTCCTTTGAGAAAGCCTGTGGAATTGGCTATCGATACTTTTAAAGGAGAACCCTCCCTCGCTACGCAGCCGAGCACAACTAAGTTTTTTGCAGAGAGTGCTGGTGTCAAGAATCCGATCGCAACTATTTATATTGCTGACTATCCTGCTGCAATTGAGCAATTGAAAGCTAATTTGCCCGCAGATATCCCGTTGCCTTGGACAGTGTTTTCGCAGTTCAAACAAGTTAAGTCTTTGGTAGCGGGAATTGGGGCGGATAGTGCGGGATTGAGGGTAAAAACTATCGCTCAGTTAGACCCTAAATTCGTCCAGCAAAATCCACAAGTCCCATCGAAATTGTTACCCAGGTTTCCTGGCGAAACTATTGCTTTAGTCGGCGGCAAGGGACTAGATCAAATTTGGTCGCAAGCGACAGCCCAGGCAAAAGATAGCCCGGAAGTTGACAGGGGAGTTCAGCAGGTGAGGAGTAGTTTTAAGCGGTTGGATTTGGATGCGGATCAAGATGTTTTTGGTTGGATGAATGGGGAATTTGCGATCGGGGCGATCGGTTCGGATCAAGGGATTTTGTCTCAGTTGGGGATGGGGGCGGCGATGATTTTTGAAACGAGCGATCGCCCTGCTGCAGAAGCAACTCTGAAAAAACTCGATGCGATCGCCAAAAGCAATCCTACAGTCAGTGTCGCCCCCAGACAAGTTCAAGGCAAAGAAGTTACGGAGTGGCAAATACCCCAGCAAGGAACTTTATTCGGGCACGGTTGGCTGAATGAAAATTCTGTGTTTGTAGCTTTCGGCGGGCCTTTAGTTGATGTGATTACTTCGACGCCACCGCAACCGTTAAGCAGCAGTCCGAGTTTTCAGGCGATCGCCACTTCTTTACCGCAAGTCAACCAAGGTTACTTTTACATAGATATGGAAAAAACAATGTCTTGGGCTAACCAATATTTGCTCGCCGTACAGCCCAATTTAGTTTCGCCGCCCGTCGCTGAATTGCTCAATTCTCTCCGAGGAGTTAGCGTAGCCACAGCTTCTACAGAACCGACTAATGCTCAGCTTGAGATGCTTTTTGCCTTAAAATCTAACAATTAGGGAATTGGGAATCGGGAATTGGTAATTCTTCCTTAATTCCTTCTAAGCTGTTGTGCATTTAAATTGTATATTTCGAGTCCCGATCAACAATCGTCAAATCCTCTCCCCCTCTCCTCTTCTCCCCCTCTCCCTCTCTAATACCATAGGCAATCTAGATGCAACACAGCTTATCCCTTAAATCCCGATTCACTGCGCGTTGCCGGACTTTTTCCTGACAAAAAAAAGATGCTGCCCTCAATGGAGGGCAGCTACTCAAATAAAGCATCTTAAAGTCTCTCAAAACTTCAGAATTAACCTTCAGACATTCCTGATTTATTCGGCAATTGCAAATCATCCGGGTCTACGTAGTGACAAACTGCTTTGTCCATGCAAATTAATGCCCAACCGGACTTATCAATGCTCATCAGCTTGTAAGACGCTGGCTGAATAAAGAAACCTTTGTGATTGCGGGTTGCTGGCTTGATGTTAACGTGGCTTTCAGTGCTCATAGTCTTACAACTCCTGGTACTAATTAACTAAGCTGGTATTCCGTCGGACTTTGTGAATCGTCTAAGTTTTCAAATACTAGCACTGACTTCCTGAGTTTTCCATAAAGTTATTTATTGATTTATTACGATGTCGTAATAAACCGCAAAGCCGATTTCCTCGATCCCCGCCCAAAAATCGACTTGTTTGCGCCGTTACGGCTCCAGAAGCCACTGTTTAACGCGGGCGAGACTTTTCCAGTCCGGTTTTCTGTTTAATCCTTCTTCAAAATTTTTTTTAACTTCGTCGAGCAACTCTTCGGAAGCCATCAGTAATTGCTGAGCCACTTCTACGTGGGGGCGCACTCCTTTTCCTTTCTCTTTGAGATCGAGGATCGCTACTGCTAGGTTGATGCGAGCTTGGGGGTCATGAGGGTTCAATTTAACGGCTGTTTTCGCTGCTTTTTGAGCCGGTGCAGGTTTATTTTCCAACAGGTAAAGCCACGCGAGGCTAGCCCAGGCATTGCCATTTTTGGGAGCTTTCTCGCACACTTCTTTAAACACGGGGATCAGATTAGCCGGGGCTTCGCCAGCTTGGTAGCGATCGAAACCGTCTTTAAACAATTCTTCAGGGGTCATTCGATTTTAGATTTTGGATTTTAGATTTTAGATTGGAAAGAGCATTGGGTGCGGGACGCAGCAATGCAGTCCGAGGCATTCTCAGCAATTAGCAATTACCAATCCCCAATGCCCTATTTTCCACTTTATGTAGAAAAAGAACTGCCACAACCGCAAGTTTGAGTTGCGTTGGGGTTAGTAAACTGAAAACCGCCCCCGATCATAGCATCGCTGAAGTCGAGAACCAAACCGTAGAGATAAAGAATGCTCTTGCGATCGCAAACTACCTGAAAACCATCGTAGTCGAACACTTCATCGTCGGATTTCACAGTGCTGGGGTCTGCGAAATCCATGACGTAAGACATACCAGAGCAGCCGCCCTGGCGCACCCCTACCCGCAAGCAGAGGTCTTTACCTTGTTTCTCTCTCAGAGCTAAAACTTGACGGACAGCAGAGTCCGTCATTTGAATTCCACGCTTTTCAGAAATGGCTTGAGTCATCAGAAATATGGGTTAGAAACCCCGTCCTTTTAGGACGGCTTTACATTGAGTTAAAACTTTTGTGGGGTGGAGGGGTATGGTTGCCCCTCCGGCGAGGTATGGTTGCCTCAATCTCCTTTCGGAGTAAAGTTAGCTTCGCCAATGTTTTAAGAGCTTGTTAGGCTGAAAGCACTGTTCCAGTGACCTTAGAACTGTTTAACTCTCAACGACAGAGCAAGGAACTAGCTACGCATCCCAGGGTGTCGTGACTCGAAAAACGTAGTCAGTTAAGACTTAGGCTGGTCAGAACGGCTTGTTAGATTTCTCCTTCAAGCCTCATGCCGTCAGGGCTGAGGTTCCTGACAATTTGCCGAACTCCTGAGATTGTCTAATGCTAAGAGTGTAATCTTATCCCTCCATTGTACAGGCATTCGCCAGAAGGCATAAGGTTAGATGCTGAAGGCCGAATTTTTAGCTTCTAATTTTTAATTCCCGTGGGGCCTCGTTCCCCAGCTTGATGTCCTCTCCCCCTATAGGGTTTATGATTGATAAGCAGCGGTTGACCGGCTACCGGCACCGCAACAATGCTTCACCCAACGGGCTTACTCTATGGCAGCGCTGAATCGCTCTACTCTTCGTCGGCTACAAAACTTACCTCAAATTCCCAGCGTGTGGGAGGGCGATCGCCGACCCTTATCTAATGCTGACTCACACATGATGCTAGATGACGACGACGTTCTAGAAGCTGGTGGCGAGTGCATTCTCTGGGTCGATGGCTCTGAAGGAGTCGTGAGGGCTATGGACATGGTAGGCCCAGATGCCGGCCCAGAGGCGCTCGTCCGGGCCCTGCTACGGGCAATGGAACATCCCCAAAGTCCGGCTCCCGCAGTCCGCCCCCAAAAAATCGTAGTCAAAAACCGAGAAATTCAATTTTATCTGCGGGGCGTACTTCAAGATTTAGGCATTTCCATTGACTACGTGCCGGAATTGCCCTTAATTGACGAAATATTTCGAGGCATGGAAGAGGTCGCCATCAACAGACCTCCTGAGTTGCCCCCTCAGTATGCTGAAGTTTTAATGGAAAAAGCTGCTCAAATTTGGCAAGATGCTCCGTGGCGGACTTTGAGCGAACACCAAATTATATCCATTGAAATCAATCAGTGGGATGTCGCCAGCCTCTACGTGTCCGTATTGGGGCAAGGCAGAATGGATTACGGAGTTTTACTGTACCGTTCTCTAGAATCCTTGAAACGGTTTCGAGAACGAGTCGTCAACGATGAATCTTTTGAAGATTTAGAACAGGCTTTTTTAGGGCAAGACTGTTTGTTTGTTACCTTTGAAAGTGCAGCAGAGCTTGATGAGGACGACGACGAAGAAATTGATTTAGCCGATTTGCCTCCATCGGAAATTGAACCAAATTTCGGCAACCTACATCCTTTAGAAGGATTGCGATCGATTCTTTACGAAGAAGAAGCCCTCACGATGTTAGTTGCTCTCGAAGCATTTCATCGCTTTTTCCGCAACGGCCGCCGGAAATTGGGCTCAGACACTTTTCCCACTCTTAGCAGCCGCTACCGCATCCCTGTGCCGCAGCCTGACGGAGAACTTCAACAGGTATCCGTTAAAGTTTCCACGATGCCCGATGTATCAGACGAATTATTAGAGATGCTCGGTGATGACGATGATGACGATGATGACGATGATGATGAATTTGACAAGCCACTGCTGCGGGACGATTTGGTGCCGCAAAATTCATTTTTGAGTCTCGGCGCCGTACCTTGGGAAACGGTAGATTTCCTGCGCGAAAGTGTCCAGTTTCACCAAGCTGCAGAAATTGATATTAATACCGCCGGAGATGGTTTGCCGGTGGTGATGATCCAAACTTCTCATCCGAAGGCAAAAACTATGATTCAGGATTTGAAAGAAGCTGGAGGTGTGAAGGGGATTGGTTTTAATCCGGGCGAAAATCCTTTTCAGGATGAGCAATACGACTTGGGTATTTTGCAAACTAAAAATGGGGAGTTGTATTTATTTGGGGAGTTTAATGAAGACGATCCGGTGCATCAGGAAGCTCGCAAGAAGTGGGATCGCCGCTGTAAATTAACCAACGGTTGGTGCGGTTTGATTATTGCTAAAGGGTTGATGGGTGCTTCTCGCGGTCAGCCTCAGTTTAAGGATATGATCGCTTTGCTTGAGGTGCGCTGGGTGTCTGCTAAAGACTTGGGAATTGGGCCACTTCAGTTGATGCCGATGTTTTGAAGTTAGTTGACTGTTGGCAGTTGGCAGTTGGCAGTTGGCAGTTGTTAATTGGCAGTTGTTAATTGCTTTGGACTGCTAATAACCAATAACATTAGTCAGCAGTCAACCGTCATCAGTCATTTTTTTTTATTTGAATGAGCAAGGAAAATGATTATGTCAAATTCTACTCAAAAGCGAGAAGTGTTAGTCGCCCTTGATGCTGAATTCGCGGAGAAAATAGACCAACTTACTGATAATTGGACGGAGGCGATCGAACAAGCTCTCCGTCTCTGGTACGCTAAGCAAATAGAAGATAAGTTGCGGAAGTTTTATCAAAACCGCAGCCCAGAAGATATTGAGGAGGAAAAAGAGTGGTTTAATTTTGTAGAGGAACAGATAGAAGAAACATGGAGCAGCGATGGACTCTAACTCAACAGGAAAAACTTATCCTCGCCAAGGTGAGATTTATCTTTCAAGGGCTTTGCGTCAGTTAGGAGATACCAAAAAAAGACCTGTAGCTGTGGTTTCTCCCGATAAGCTGTTCGGCATTTAAAGGACTTGCGTAAGGTGCGTCAGCATCTAAGGTTTTCCGTTTCAGCGTAAGGGTTCGCGAATGACGCACCCTACTAGCCTCGTTACTGGTTTAAATGCTCCACAGCTTATCCGCAACGAGTTTACTGATTCTGTAATTGTTGTTCCTTTCACAAGTAACCTTGCAGGAGTAGAAAATCCAACTCGTGTCTTGATTCCAGCAGGTGAGGGAGGATTGCAAGCTGATTCTCTAGCTGTATGTGAAAACGTTTCTGCTTTGCGGCAGACGTTCCTAGAACAAGGCCCTTATGGTCAACTTAGTGCCGATGTCCTAGCCAGAATTCAGAGGGCTATACAAGTGTCGATCGGCATTTATGAACTTTGAATGTTTCGGAAATTCTAAATTTTGTTACAATTTGTAAAAATACTGGAAAGGATAGGTAAAATGCGGGTTGCGATCGCAGGTGCGGGACTGGCTGGAATGACCACAGCAGTCGATTTAGTGGAAGCTGGCCACGAAGTAGAAATTTTTGAATCCCGCCCCTTTGTCGGCGGCAAAGTCGGCAGTTGGGTAGATCCAGACGGCAATCACGTTGAAATGGGTTTGCACGTCTTCTTCGGCTGCTATTATAACTTATTTGCCCTGATGAAAAAAGTGGGGGCTTTTGACGATTTGCTCCTCAAAGAACACGTCCACACTTTTATCAATCGAGGCGGCGAAACTGGTTCTTTGGATTTTCGCTTTCCCGTGGGTGCTCCTTTGCACGGATTGAAGGCATTTTTTACTACATCCCAGCTATCCGTACAAGACAAAATTCAAAATGCGATCGCCCTGGGAACTAGCCCGATCGTCCGAGGTTTGATCGACTTTGACGGAGCGATGAAAACCATCCGCGATTTGGATAAAGTTAGCTTTGCTGACTGGTTCCGCAGTCATGGCGGCAACCAAAACTCGCTCAAAAGAATGTGGAATCCGATCGCCTACGCACTGGGTTTTATCGACACCGAAAATATTTCTGCTCGGTGTATGCTGACAATATTTCAATTCTTTGCTACCAAAACAGAAGCATCAAGGATGCGAATGCTGGCCGGTTCTCCCAGCGAATATTTGCACAAACCAATTGTGGAATATTTGGAAAAAAAAGGAGCGAAAATTTACACGCGGCGCAGAGTCCGAGAAATTCAGTTTGAAGAAGGTGCAGAAACCCGCGTCACAGGCTTGGCAGTAGCTAGCGGCGAAACTGAAGAAACTATTACCGCTGATGCTTATCTTTTTGCATTAGACGTACCAGGAATTCAGAAAATATTGCCCCCAGCTTGGCGCAAATGGTCAGAATTTGACAACATTTATAAGTTAGATGCGGTGCCAGTTGCTACAGTACAATTGCGGTTCGACGGTTGGGTAACGGAACTGGAAGACGAAGCCAAGCGCAAACAGTTGAGCCACGCTGTAGGAATCGATAATTTGCTGTATTCAGCAGATGCAGACTTTTCCTGTTTTGCAGACCTAGCGCTGGCAAGTCCCAAGGATTATTATAAAGAAGGACAAGGCTCGCTGCTCCAGTTGGTGCTGACACCGGGAGATCCGTTTATTAAACAAAGCAATGAGGCGATCGCCCAACACGTACTTAAGCAAGTTCAGGATTTATTTCCCTCAGCGCGGGAATTAAACATGACTTGGTACAGTGTAGTTAAGCTCGCTCAATCTTTGTATCGCGAAGCACCGGGAATGGATGTTTTCCGCCCTGCTCAAAAAACTCCGATCGCCAATTTCTTTCTAGCAGGAAGTTACACTCAGCAAGACTACATTGATAGTATGGAAGGAGCGACACTTTCAGGCCATCAAGCGGCTAAGGCAATTCTCGAAGCTTACAGTCATTAGTCATTAGTCCTCTATCGTTTTCTCTCGTTCCCAGGCTCTGCCTGGGAATGCCTATCAGGAGGCTCCGCCTCCAGTATTTAGACAGAAAACGCGAGGCGGAGCCTCTGGATCTGCGTTACCAGGCAGAGCCTGGGAACCAGAAAAAACGCGAGGCGGAGCCTCTGGATCTGCGTTACCAGGCAGAGCCTGGGAACCAGAAATAAACGAGAAATCCACAATCTAAAATCTAAAATCTAAAATCTAAAATCCCATGACTGATTGGTTAGAACACAGTGTCCAAGTAGAAGTGGCAATTCCCATCGAATTAGCGTGGCAACTCTGGTCAGATTTAGAGCAAATGCCGCGCTGGATGAAGTGGATAGAATCTGTTCATGTTCTAGAAGAAGATCCAGAGTTGTCTCGCTGGAAACTCGCAACGGGCGGGTTAGAATTTAGCTGGCTTTCTCGGATTCTCAAATTAGTGCCGAATCAGATAATTCAGTGGGAATCGGTAGACGGCTTACCAAATCGAGGTGCCGTAAGATTTTACGATCGCAAAGACAGCAGTATCGTCAAGCTGACAGTGGCTTACGGAATTCCCGGCTGGCTGGGAAAATTGATGGATAACCTATTTCTGGGCCGCGTGGTTGAATCGACAATTCAGGCTGACTTGGAAAGGTTTAAAGAGTATGCTCTGAAAGTAAAAGCCACATCTTAAATTCTGACGACTCAAGTCCTTTGGTTTTTAATTGTAACGCGAGAGTCGATCGCGCTTGGGCGTCAGTATCATAGAGATGTGCTGCTGATTCCTTCTCGGTTTAGTTATGAGTTATTGCCTAAACCCCGCCTGTCAAAACCCGCAAAATGCCGATCGTACCCAATTCTGCCTGAATTGCGGCTCCAAACTGTTGCTCAGAGAGCGTTACCGCGCCATCAAACCCCTTGGGCGCGGCGGTTTCGGCCGCACTTTTTTAGCAATAGACCAAGACAAACCCTCAAAACCGCGCTGTGCAATTAAACAGTTTTTCCCGCTATCCCAAGGTACCAGCAGCAGCGAAAAAGCAGCAGAATTATTCAACCGAGAAGCGGTGCGGCTGGACGAATTGGGGAAACACCCGCAAATTCCCGAACTGTTGGCGCACTTTCAGCAGGAACGCTATCAGTATTTGGTACAGGAATTTATAGAAGGTCAGAATTTACAGGAAGAGTTGGCGCGGACTGGGCCTTTCAGCGAAAGTAAGATTCTCAGTCTGCTGAAGGATTTATTGCCAGTATTGCAGTTCGTGCACGATCGTAGTGTAATTCACCGAGATATTAAACCCCCCAATATTATCCGTCGCCGCCTTTCTCAAACTCCCACCATTTATACTTACCCCACATTAACTGGGGAATTAGTTTTAGTTGATTTTGGCGCTGCAAAACTTGTGGAGGGTTTGAGAGAAACCGGTACAGTCATCGGTTCTCCCGAATTTGTGGCGCCGGAACAAATTAGAGGTCAAGCGGTTTATGCCAGTGATTTGTACAGTTTGGGAGTAACTTGCATTTATTTGCTGACTCAAATATCTCCTTTTGATTTGTTCGATATCAATCAAGATGCTTGGGTTTGGCGAGACTTTTTGAAGGTTCCAATTGATCCGAAATTAAGTCGCATCCTCGACAAAATGATCGAATCGAGTCTCAGTCGGCGCTACAAATCTGTAGCTGAGGTATTGAAAGATTTGCAGCCGCAGCAGTCGGCGGGGGCGGGCACGGGGGCGGGTACGGGGGCGGGTACGGGGACGGGCACGGGGGCGGGCACGGGGGCACCGCCCCTACCAGCGCCTACAATTCCCGTGCCGCAGAGGACGGCTGTGGTGCAGAATTCAGTGCCGCCAACGGTTGCAGGCACCATTTTACCTGTGCCGCCGATGCAGCGGGTTGTACCGGCACGCGCGCCTACTTGGAGGTGTGTTCATACTCTGGTAGGGCATTCTAATGCTGTTACGTCGGTAGCTTTCAGTCCTGATGGCGCGACTTTAGCTAGCGGCAGTGAGGACAAGACGATTGAGATGTGGAAGTTGGAGACTGGTAGGCGGTGGTACACTCTCACGGGTCATTCTGACTGGGTGACTTGTGTGGCGTTTAGTCCTGATGGCGCGACTTTGGCTAGTGGCGGCCGGGACAAAATGATTCATATTTGGAATTTGAATAAGGGTAAGCGGTGGTACACTCTTACGGATCATTCTGACAGGGTTTCTGCTGTGGCGTTCAGTCGGGATGGTCAGGTTTTGGCTAGCGGCAGTCGGGACAAAACTGTGCAGTTGTGGAATTTCAATAAGGGAAGGCGGATGTCGGCTTTGACTGGTCACGCTGGCGGGGTGGAGGCGGTGGCTTTTAGTCCTGGCGGGGAGTTTTTGGCTAGCGGCAGTCGGGACAAGACTGTGCAGTTGTGGGATTGGCAAAATGGTCGATCGATTTGTACTTTAGCAGAGCACGGGGATTGGGTGCGGGCGATCGTTTTTGCGACCCCCCCCAGCCCCCCTGCCGGTCAGACCCCCCCCAGCCCCCCCTTGGTAAGGGGGGGAGTAGGAGAAGGATTGACTTCCTCTGTGTCCCCAGCCGGTCAGACCCCCCCCAGCCCCCCCTTGGTAAGGGGGGGAGTAGGAGAAGGATTGATTTTGGCTAGTGGGAGTCGGGATGGTACGGCGAAGCTGTGGCGGGTGGATGCACAGGGGCGAGGGACGCTGTTGCGGAGTATGAGGGACAATTCTGGGGATGTTTTGTGTGTGGCGTTGAGTCCCGATGGTCGGGTTTTGGCGACGGGGAGTCGGGATGGCACGATTTATTTGTGGGATGCGGGTACGGGGGGTTTGCTGGAAATTCTGACGGGCCACGGGGGGGAGGTTTTGTCGGTGGCGTTTAGTGCTGATGGGGGGAGTTTGGCTAGCGGTGCGGGCGATCGAACTGTGAAAATTTGGCGGGGGATTGGGAGTTAAGGGCGATGTCAAGAGTGCCTGCTTAAAAAATTTCATATTTATGCTTGACAGGCGATTGGATGTTCTGCTATATTAGGAATTCGTGAGGACGCATAGCTCAGTTGGTTAGAGCACTACGTTGACATCGTAGGGGTCACTGGTTCGAGTCCAGTTGTGTCCATGAATTTCCATCATTTATAAATCAAGGGTTTTAGGTTTTCGATCTCACTAAGAGTTCTGTTTTCCGCTGATATTTCGCTCACTCTTCCCTTAATGTAGCCTCTCCGTAGGGTGTCCCGGAGCCGAAAAATCTGTTGAAATCGAAATAATCAATGTCCGGGGCATCCTACAAGTTGATTTAACTGTGACACTTGCGTAAGTCCTACAAGATTTTAACATTCTTAAAAAAAATATGTTTAACAATAAACCTTGAACAGGTAAAAAATATGCCCCGTTCGATTTTTTCCTTATCATATTCAGGCATTAAAGATAACCACACACGGGGGTGTGTTGGTGAATTTTTAAGATTTACAATCAAAGAAGGTTCCCGCTTATCAATTGTTTCAGCTTATTTTACAATTTATGCTTTTGAAGAGCTGAAAGAACAGCTATTGAAAATTGAAAAATTACAATTCCTGTTTGGCGAACCAACTTTTGTTCTCGATCCTCACAGAAATGAAACCAAAGCCTTCTTAATCGATCGAGAAGGGTTAACCCTCCAAAAGCAGCTTCAACAAAAACGTTTAGCGAAAGATTGTGCTGACTGGATTAGAGAAAAAGTAGAGATAAAATCGATCGCAAAGTCTAACTTCTTGCACGGAAAACTCTATCATATTGACAATGAAGTACAGGACATCAGACCCGATGGATCGACAACCATTTATCGAGTTCCATCCGCGATTATGGGAAGTTCTAATTTTACCATAAAAGGCTTAGGATTGTCTAACAATATCAACAATATTGAATTAAATTTAATCGTCAGTAGCATAGAAGACACTTATGATTTCAAAGTTTGGTTTGACCAAATTTGGAACAATGAAGAATTGGTCAAAGATATTAAAGCAGATGTCTTGTTTTATTTAGAACAATTATATACTAACTCCACCCCAGAACTGGTTTACTACAAAACCCTATTTCATATCTTTGAAAAATTTTTAGCCGACCAACAAGACGCGGGATTGTTCAGTGAAAGCAACCAGCTAGTTGATACTACCATATGGAATACTTTATTGGAATTTCAAAAACATGGCGTAATAGGAGCAATTAATAAAATTCGCACCCACAATGGTTGTATTATTGCCGATAGTGTGGGTTTAGGAAAAACCTATGAAGCCTTAGCAGTTATTAAATATTTTGAAATCCTGAACTATAGAGTTTTAGTGTTATGTCCAAAAAAATTACGCGAAAACTGGACAATCTATCACGCACAGAATAATAGTGAAGTAAATCCATTTGTTAGCGATCGCTTTAATTATACAGTCTTATCTCACACAGATTTAAGTCGTGAGTCTGGCAAATCCGGTGATACAGATTTAGGGACTCTTAACTGGGGAAATTATGACCTAGTAGTAATTGATGAGTCCCATAATTTCCGCAACAACACTAAGGGTAAGCGAGATGAAGATGGAAATATAATTCGTAAAAGTCGTTATGAGCGACTGATGGATGACATTATTAAAGCTGGCATTAAAACCAAGGTTCTCTTACTCTCTGCTACTCCTGTTAACAATAACCTGACTGATTTAAGACATCAGCTTGAATTTATCACTGAAGGCAAGGATGATGCTTTTCAAGCATCAATTGGTGTAGTTAGTCTGAAAGATACTCTAGCTAGCGCTCAACGAGCTTTTACCACTTGGTCAAAAAAGAGTATTCGCATAACTAGCGAACTCTTAAATTCCCTTGATTCTGGTTTTTTTAAACTGCTTGACGAATTAACCATAGCTCGTTCTCGCAAACATATTCAAAAATATTATAAAGATGTTGTAGAGCAATTAGGCGGCTTCCCAATTAGGATAAAACCCTTGTCTATCTTTCCAACAATTGATTTGAAAGGTAAGTTTATGTCCTACGACAAACTCAATGATGAAATTTCTAATTATCAATTGTCATTATTTAACCCTTCTAAATATGTTTTGCCGCAGTACAGAGAAGAATACGAACATAAATCAGGACAAAGATTTAAGCAGAGTGTACGCGAATATTTCCTCATCGGGATGATGAAAGTTAACTTTCTTAAACGGCTGGAAAGTTCGGTGACATCCTTTGCAATTACGATGGCAAGGACTATCGCTAAAATTGCAGATTTACAGGAACGAATTAAAACCTTTAAGCAGTTTCGAGATCAAAACCAGAATATTGAGTTTAATCAGTTAAATCTTGAAGATATTGATGATGAAGAACTACAAGCAGCTATCGAGGTTGGTTCCAGGTTTACTTTTAAGATGGCACATCTTGATACTGATGAATGGTTAAAAGATTTAGCAGAGGATAAGCAACAACTCAAGATTCTTTATAATTCAGCTTTGCAGGTTGATGAAACACGGGATGCCAAGTTAGCCGATTTGAAAAACTTGATTCAAAACAAAGTAAAACAGCCAACAATTAATAAACAAAATCAACCTAACCGTAAAGTTTTGGTATTTACTGCTTTTGCCGATACAGCAGAGTATCTTTATCAGGCTTTGCACGAATGGATCGCAACTTCTAAGCTCAATATTAACATAGCTTTAGTAGTTGGGGGAACTGGCCGAAATAAAACCACATTTGGCAAGAATGAGTTCAATCAAATTCTGACTAATTTCTCTCCCATTTCCAAAAAGCGCGACAAGATGCCATCTATGCCCCAAGATGGAGAGATTGATTTATTGATTGCGACAGATTGTATTTCTGAAGGGCAAAATTTACAGGATTGCGATTATCTAGTTAATTACGATATTCATTGGAATCCAGTCAGAATCATTCAGCGTTTTGGACGGATTGACCGTATCGGTAGTGTTAACCATACAGTACAGTTAGTGAATTTCTGGCCTACTGATGACTTAAATAAATACATCAATCTCAAAAATCGAGTAGAAGCAAGGATGGCGTTGGTAGATATTGCCGCTACCTTTGAAGACAACTTGCTGGAACCGGATGAAATTGAAGAGTTAATTCAAACGGATTTAAAATATAGAGATAAACAGTTATTACGATTGCAGAATGAGGTATTAGATTTAGAGGATTTCAACGAAAGCGTTGCCCTCAATGAGTTTACCTTAGATGACTTTCGCATTGAACTAAGTAATTACTTGCAAAGGAACCAGAAACAGCTAGAAGATGCACCTTTGGGTATTTATGCAGTCGTTCCACCAGCGTCTGAAAATCCGATAATTGCACCAGGAGTAATTTTTTGTTTAAAACAGAAAGGTGATACTTCGGGAAATGAGCAGGTTAATCCTCTGCAACCGTACTTTCTGGTGTATATTAGAGAGGATCAGGTAGTACGTTTCAGTTTTGCTCAACCTAAGCAGATTTTAGAGATGTTTCGGTTGTTATGTGCGAATCAGGCGCAAGCTTATGACTCGTTGTGTAATTTGTTTGACAACCAGACCAATAACGGGGAAGATATGAGTGTTTATAACGATTTGCTTGAGAGGGCAGTTGATTCGATTACTCGGACTTTTAAAAAGCGGTTAGGTAGTAATTTGTTTAAGTCTGGTAAAGGTGCGGTAATGCCAGAACACAAAAAACAGGTGACAAGCAAAACTGATTTCGATTTAATTACATGGTTGGTGATTAAAGATGAATGAACGAGAGATGAAAGATAAAATAGCCTAATCTATCCCAAATTTTGATTGTAATATTGGGGATAAAATCAAAATGTTATTTACTGAAAAGAGGTAATCTATGTCAACTATCAAAATCATTGTCGAAAAACATTCTGATGGCTATGTTGCTTATCCACTAGGCATCACAGGCGTTGTCGTTGGTGAAGGCAACACATATGAAGAAGCACTAACCGATGTCAAATCTGCACTCCAGTTTCATATCGAAACTTTTGGTAGTGATGTGATAGAGTCAGATTTTCCATTGTCGGAAGTCTTTCTAACAGAGATGAGTATAGCATGACAAAATTTCCTAAAGATATTCCCAAATCTAAAGTTATTAAAACTTTAGAAATTTTGGGTTTCCAAATCATTCGAGAAAAGGAACATATTTCTATGATTCGCATGAATGATGATGGGACAACAACACCTTTGACATTACCAAATCATAATCAAATCAAAGGTTCAACACTTAGGTTAATTTGTACTCAATCAGGAATCACTAGAGAAGAATTTATTACCGCCTATGAGAATTGTTGAAATAGGCCATAGCATACTTTCGCTAGATGATTTACCTACTAGACACCAATACCTCTATAGTGGAGTATTAAAGATGAATGAACAACACATGAAAGATAAAATTGCGAAATCTATCCAAAATTTAGCTGCGGGTAATGCAGCCCAGAAGCTAGAGCTATTATTCCAAACTCTAGGATATACGACGCAAAGAAAATTTGAGTTAGATAGCAATCACCCTGAAGATTTTATCGATACTTTTGGATTTGGGGATATCAACCAGCAACGGGCCAGTTTATCTCAATGGAAGTCCGTTGATTTTTTGTTTCAACTAACTGAAGATGAGATTAAATCCAATGGTCAATTAGGATTTTCTAGTAACATAGATAAAAATTATCTGCAATCTTATATTTTCTTGGCGGTTGAGCTGCGCGAGAATGATTACACACGCAGTCAGCTATCGGATATTACTCGCGAAGTTAACCGTCAATCTGATATTCCGATTATGGTTTTATTCCGACATGGTGAGTGTTTTACTTTGTCGATAATTAACCGCCGTCCTAATAAACGAGAAACTTCTAAGGATGTTTTAGAAAAAATCACTTTAATTAAAAGTATTAATATTTTTCAGCCCCATCGCGCTCATATTGAAATACTTTTTGACCTTTCATTACCTCAGTTGTTTAAACAGTATCAATTTACCAACTTTGACCAATTACATGAGGCTTGGCAGAAAACTCTTGATACTTCTGAACTAAATAAACGGTTTTTCAAAGAAGTAGCTAACTGGTATTTTTGGGCGGTACAAAATGTTACTTTTCCCGAAGGTGCGGGGGGAAATGTCGAGATTCGTAATGCTACTAGCGTTATTCGTTTAATTACGAGATTGATTTTTGTTTGGTTTCTCAAGGAAAAAGGGTTGGTACCAGATGATTTGTTTAACTATCAAAGGGTACAGCAATTAATCAAGTCCAATGAACCGACAGAAAGCACTTATTATAAAGCGATTTTGCAAAATTTATTCTTTGCAACGCTGAATCAGGAGATGAATACTCCTAGTAAACCTGATAATCGTAAGTTTAGAAATAAGGCGAAGCAAGCAGGGGGACGTGACCAAAATTACATGGTGCATAATGTCTATCGCTATGAGGATTATTTTTACGATTCCCCAGCGATACTCAGATTGTTTGATAATATTCCTTTTCTGAATGGTGGTTTATTTGAATGTTTGGATAAACCCGATCAATATCAGCCTAAACAAATTGTCCGCATTGATGGTTTTTCGGAACGTCAGGATAATCGGCTAAATATTCCTAATTGTCTATTTTTTAGTGAATCCGCTCAACAAATTGATCTGAATGATGTTTACGGGACAAAAAACAAGCGCTATACGGTGCGAGGTTTAATTAATATTTTTCATAGTTATAAGTTTACTGTTACTGAAAATACCCCGATTGAGGAAGAAATTGCCCTTGATCCTGAGTTGTTAGGGAAGGTGTTTGAAAATTTACTCGCTGCTTATAACCCGGAAACGAATACAACTGCTAGGAAGCAAACCGGATCTTTTTATACGCCGCGTGAAATTGTTGATTACATGGTAGATGAGGCATTAATTGCTTGTTTGGAAGGTAAATTGACTTCACTCAGTGGAGAAAAAGAAGTGAATCAAAGGTTGCGCCATCTGTTTGCTTATAATAATCAGTCGCATCAGTTTACAGATACAGAAGTATCAGGATTGATTGAGGCGATTGATAATTTGAAAATTCTCGACCCGGCTTGCGGTTCGGGTGCTTTTCCGATGGGTATTTTGCATAAGTTGGTGTATATTCTGAGTAAGCTTGACCCGCAAAATGGCAGATGGAAGGAAAAGCAAATATCTAAGGCTAGTGAGATTCCTGATGGCACGATTCGAGAAAAGGTAATTGAGGATATTGAGCAAGCTTTTGAGCATAATGAGTTGGATTATGGACGGAAGTTATATTTAATTGAAAACTGCATTTATGGGGTAGATATTCAGCCGGTGGCTATCCAGATTTCTAAGTTAAGGTTTTTCATTTCGCTGATTGTTCACCAAAATATTGATAATTCTCAGGAAAATCGGGGTGTACGTCCTTTACCGAATTTGGAAACTAAGTTTGTGGCGGCTAATGCTTTGATTGGAATTAAAGGGGCTGCTGATTTTACTTTACGTGATCCTCGCATTGAACAAAAGGAAAAGGAATTAGCAGAGGTTCGCAAAAGTTATTTTATGGCTCGTACTCCTAAAACTAAGGCTAAGTATCGAGAATTAGATGATCAAGTTCGTCATCAGATTAGTGAGATTCTTAAAAGTGGTGGCTTTCCGAGTGAAAGTGCGGCAAAGTTGGCTAATTGGAAGCCTTACGAGCAAAATGCTGTGGCTGATTTCTTTGATTCAGAATGGATGTTTGGGCTAGGTGATGGTTTTGATATTTGTATTGGCAATCCGCCCTATGTGCGCCAAGAACAAATTAAAGAGTTTAAACCCATCTTTAAAAGTCAGTATGATTGTTATACAGGTGTAGCTGATTTGTATGTTTATTTTTATGAGCAAGGGTTAAAGCTCCTGAAAAATCAAGGTATTCTCTGCTACATCTCATCAAATAAATATTTTCGCTCTGGTTACGGGGAAAAGCTGCGTAAGTTTTTAGCTAAGGAATCGACTATTCAGCAATTAATTGATTTTGGTGATGCACCGATTTTTACGGCTATTGCTTACCCTAGCATCATTATTGCTAGTAAAGAACAGCCTAAAAATCATCAAACTCGCGTTTTAAATTGGGAATTAGGGCAACCTGTCGATCAGTTTGCTTTCGTGTTTGAAAATCAGAGCTTTTTGATGGCACAAAAGGAGTTGACTGCTGATGGTTGGCGGCTAGAGTCGTCAACTGTTCTCAATTTGTTGGGAAAACTGCGAACAACTGGTACACCGCTAGGGGAATATGTGAATGGCAGATTTTATTACGGTATTAAAACTGGTTTTAACGAAGCATTTGTGGTGGATAGAGAAACGCGAGATAGGCTAATTGCTGAACATCCATCATCGGCGGAAGTTCTCAAACCTTTTTTGCGTGGAAGGGATGTTAAAAGATGGAGTGTAAATTTTGCCGATCAATATTTAATTAAGATCGAGTCATCTGAAAATAAAAAACACCCGTGGTCAAATAAAGCAAACTCAGAAGCGGAAAAAGTCTTTGCGAAAACCTACCCAGCTATTTATAAACATTTTCAGCAATTTAGAGATTCTTTAATCAAAAGAGAAGATCAGGGGAAGTATTTTTGGGAGTTGCGCTCATGTAAATATTGGCAAGAATTTGAGCAGCCTAAGATTATTATTCCTGCAATTACTCAAAATGTTGAATATGCTGCTGATTTTGTCGGTTATTTCAGCAATGATAAAACTTCTATTTGTGTTATAGAAGATGTTTGTTATGTTCTTGGTATCCTCAATTCACAACTGATGTGGTGGTTTATCCAAAATACTGCTGCTTCAAAACAAGGAGGTTTCTATGAGTTCAAGCCGATGTACGTTTCAAAACTACCTATAGTCAAATCAGAGCGCCCTGAATTAATTGAAACCCTAGTTAATTACATAATCTACCTCACCGCCGAACTCAAAGATATTCCTAGTCATGGCGAAAAGATGGTAGAAACAGCAGAAGACAAACTGATGCTGAGTTATTTTGAGCAAGTTGTTGATGCGCTGGTGATGGAGTTATATTTACCGGAAGAATTGCACAGCCATGACAAATACTTCATGAGTCATGTGTTATCGGAAAATCTTCCCGCTTTCGATACCATCAAAGGTGATAAAATGCCAGTGCTGAGACAAATCTTTAAACGAATATTTGACTCTGAGCATCCGATTCGGGTTAATATTTATTTTTTGAATAGTTTAGAAGTCGTGCGGATTATTAGAGGTTTAGGATGAGAATTATTAAAGTTGAGATTAAAAATTTTCGTGCTTTCTACAATCATCATATTGTCGAATTAGCAAAAGTTGGAAAACGTGGTCAACAAAACTTACTGATTTATGGTGAAAATGGTAGCGGTAAATCCTCCCTTTTATTAGCACTTCAGTATCTGCTTGAATCTGGAATTAATAATAATCTAGAGTTTCAGCACTATAAAAATATCTTTGCACCGGAAACTGACGAAGGCTATATCAAATTCTTTTTGCGACAAAACCTGCATACCGCCCAAATTGTTCACGAGTGGTCATCTACCACCCGCACTACCAACGATCCAGACATAATTGCCGCATCTCAAGCTAAAGGTATCCTAGACTATAAACGTTTACTTGAAGTTCATTTTATCCATCACAAAGAGTCCGAAGTCAATATTTTTGAGCTATTAGTTCATAGCCTGTTAGGACAGTGTATTAATGACCTTCATCCTCTGCAAAAAACCTTTCCTGATAACTGGAGAGACTTACTAGCAATTGTTCCAAAACAAAAAAATCACAAGCGCAAAATTGCTATTTTTGAAGCCGAAAGCCAAATCTTTAATCAAGGACTACGCGCCAAGCTCAACGAGTTAGAGCAAAAAGCTACACAACTGATGGAATACTTTGGCTATAAAATTGTCATTTCTTTACATTTTCAAGGCATTACTTTTGATAACACAGCCAAATATAGAGACGACCAAAAAGAAAATTGTATTGACAATCGGAAGATTTTATTAAAAATTAAGTTCCTAGAACGCGAAATATCTAGTCCACATCACTTCCTGAATGAAGCAAAACTCTCTGCTATTGCGATCGCGCTTTATTTTAGCTCTCTCCTCGTAGCACCGAAACCCCAACTCAAACTACTCGCCTTAGATGATATTTTTATTGGCTTAGATATGTCTAATCGCCTCCCTTTAATTGATATTATCAAAGATCAATTCAGCGATTACCAAATATTTTTGATGACCTACGATCGGGAGTGGTATGAAATTCTTAAACAGAGATTTGAGGGTAACAAATGGGTTTTTCAGGAACTTTATTGCGGAAAAATTACAGATGATTTAGAAATTCCTGTCTGGAAGCAAGACACTGATTATTTAGACAAAGCTCAACAATATCTCACCCCGATTCCTCCTCAAGCTCCGGATCTCAAAGCATCCGCTGTATATTTGCGTACCGCCTTTGAAGTCATCCTCAAAAAATTCTGTGATAAGCATTACTTAAAGGTAAAATATCAAGAAGAGTCTAAAAAATTAACAACAGATGACTTTTGGCAACCAATGATCGCCTACAAGAAACAGGATAACACGGAGTTTGTAAGTTTAACCTGCAAACAAAATATTGAATTATATCGTTCATTAATTATGAACCCTCTAAATCATGCACGAATTACCCAAACTTACGATCGCGAAATTCAAGAAGCAATTGATGCAGTAAAAACTCTCAAACATGAGTTGGGGATATGATATTAAACTAATACTGAGTGATATCGACAGAAAACCTCATGACCGAACTGTTAGATGAGGCGCGATAGATAGAAATCGCGACCCCGATCAAAAGCCAAGCTAAAACTTGCTTTGACAACGCTTGTAAGGCAGCCTTAGCTATTGAGGGGGCGCTCTACGTCCAAGGCTTTTTGGCCGTGCCCAAAGCGCCCTACAAGCCGATCGACAATCCGACTTTCAACCAGTATAAACGATCGCCCCCCTGCATCCCCAAATGATATGAAATCAGATCGATCGCCTACCAGCCCCTTCCGGGACACGGCTGTGATGCCGTGTCCTTACCCGTAACTTATCGGCGACAGCCTTCGGCGATCGCCCTTAACACCGCTAGCCGCACTTCTGGATGAAATTTCTCAAGCCCGTTAGCCCGAAAAATCCAGTGTCCGCCGCCCGCGTGCTCGATCGCAATTTTCTGACCGTCAGGCAAAACTATTTGCCACCAATTCAACACACTGGCTTTAATAAGGTGGCACTGAATTTCGTTCAGTTGAGCCTCCATTAATTTCAGTTGACGCATGATAGGATTTTGGGCAGATGACTTCATGATTTTTCTCATTAAATGAATTCGACTGTTTCTCGGCTTTGATTTCAGTTTGCCGATTTTTTAACTTAACTTCACCTTCCGAAGTTTTTGCCTTAACTTCCCTTTCCGAAGTTTTCGCTTTCACTTCCGTTTTACCACCTTTAGGCTCAACTTTCACTCCAAAACCTTTAGACTTAACTTTTCCTGGGGCAGAAGTTGCAGTCTGTTCCGTGGCCGGCTTCTTAAACTCCGCGTCTAATTGGTCTAAAATCTCCTCTTGTTCGGGAGTATGTTCCGCTGGCTGGTCTGAATTTCTGGGATTGTATTCGCCAACCAACCTTGCCAAAAATTCCGAAATTGACAGTCCGGCTGCGGCTGCTTTTTTCGTTAAAAGGGCGTAGGTGTCGGTTTTAATGCGAATTTGTTTGAGCCGGAGGTTGGGATTGTTGTCAACGGTTTCGGCAATAGTTACTGCGGTAATCCTTTCTTTTGGTATGACATCCACAACTTCTTGCCACTTTTCCTGTAAACGACAGTCGCCATATTGGTCGGTAATTGCGTGTTTGAACAAAGGGACAACTTGAGCAACGCAGCTAGGCAAAATCTCAAATCCTGCTTTAATTAAGCGCAGGCAAATGCTCGCAGCTTTGATAATTTGTGTGCAGTAAAAATACTGCCGACCTAATGCTTGTTCGCAGTAACTTTTAAAAGTTTTGAACTTGTCTTTGTACAATCGCAGCTTTCGGATCGCGTCCAGCATGATTCCTTGACGCACGTAGTCTAGGAATCCCCTTTTAATTTCGCCTGTCAGGTAGTCTAAATCGTGAAAGGGAGATTGACTCTGGATTTCTTCTTCAAAGTCTAGCAGCGGGCCTGCAAAGTGAAAGTTGGAGGCGACATCGCCTAGGTAGAAGTTGTCAATTGATGTGGACATGATCTGGAATGGTTCGAGAAAGGGCACGATAGCACGGAAGTTGTGCGATCGCAAAGTAGAAGTTTTGGTCTGGATCTTTGATACAATTTTGAGTTGGGTTGTCCTGTGAGGTCGATCGACCTTTTACATCGCATCACCTCAAGGCGGTTATTCAAAACTGCAGGTTTTGGCTGTTCGGCCTGACCGACCAGCTTTTGTTCTGTCACTTGTGTCTCATTATGAGATGTCGATTTAAATTTCGTCAACTATGACATCTCAATTTGAGATTTATGTTACAATGTCATCAAGAAAAGAACGAAGACAGGAGGGCAATTCACCATTGGAAGCCCTAAGAATCAACAAAACAGACTTATCACAAGATGAGTTTGCTTTTAGATGCGGGATTCCCCGGGCCACGTATCATAGATGGATATCTGGAGCCACAGAACCAAAATTTTCTCTCTTTCAGTTGAAAGCTATTTGCCGAGAACTAAAAATAGAAAAAATCGATGAACTTCCAGAGAGCTTTGGGCCGAATTAGCAATTAAATTAAACCAACAGTTAAAAAATTATTACTGCTGATACAATCTTGAGTTGGGCACTCTTGTGAGGTCGATCGACCTTTTACATGGCATCACCTCCTCGGCGTTGAGAAAAAGGGGCTTGAGGTATGCGCCCAACCCCCGAAAATACGCTTGGGTATGCAAGCACTATTGATAGACACGAAAAATGAGGCGGTTCTTCAAACCTGCATTTTGACGAAAGGAGGCTCGCCCAACCGCTTTGCTATGTCGTTATTCGTAGTTTAGTCAAAATTAAGGCTTTTGTCAAGGGTAAACTACGAAACATTCTGCACCATGAATCAAGAAGTACGGGATTTATACGAAATGAGCCTTGCAGAAATTAGAGAATACAGGGGCTTTAGTCGCCGAGAGCTTAGCCAGCAACTGACGGGGAAAGTCTCTGAAGATACTTTGTATTCAATAGAAAAAAGAAAACAAAAACCCAGAGTTGATACTGCAATAGCCATCTGTACAGCCCTAAATATTAGCTTGAAACAGTTCTGTCACTCGATCGGGCTAGATGTTTCAGGACTTGTTGATGATTACGTTCCGCCGAGGAACAGCTAACAAACAGAGCTAAATCATGGTCTTGATATTTGATACAATTTTAAACTGTCCTGTGAGGTTGATCGACCTTTTACATGGCATCACCTCCTCGGCGTTGACGAAAAGAGGCTTGAGGTATGCGCCCTTGCCCCGAAAATACGCTTGGGTATGCAGGCATAATTGATAGACACAACAAATAAGGCGGTTCTTCAAACCTGCATTTTGACGAAAGGAGGCTCGTTGAGCGGCCTTTCTTTTGCCTACCAACATGAAGTTTACGTCTTATTCAAGTTTTTGTCAAGACGTTTACATCATGAATATTTCGTCCTATGATAGAAGAAGATTTACAAGAAAAGGAGAAGTCTCCATTGAGACTACTCAGAGAACAAGCTGGACTAACACGCCCTCAAGTCAAAGAAAAAATCGGAATTTCCGAGCGAAGACAAGCTGACTGGGAATTAGGCAAGGCTCTACCTAATGCTGAAAACATACTTGCTATGGCTAACCTATACCAGGTTTCTCTAAAAACTATGTTTGAGCTTTTAGGATTAGACGTAACTAAAATTCCCGATGACTTACCAAGTCGTGAGCCCTCGCCGAACGACAACTAACCTGCTGGGGTTCGGAAATGTCTAGGGAAAGGCGCTTGAGTCATCCACCCAAGCCCGGAAAATACTAAGGCTATAACTAAAAACTCAGAAGCCCGATCGACCTTTCATCGATCAATCCGTGACTTTCCCTCTCAAAGCTTTAATCTGCCCTCGCTTGGTTTTGCTATCGAGACGCTTGCGCTGGGAACTACGAGTTGCTTTGCTGGGTTTGCGCCTTTTCGGTATGACGATCGCACTTTTAATGAGTTCTTGCAGCCGTCTCAAAGCCTCCTCCCGGTTTTGTTCCTGGCTGCGGTGTTCCTGGGCTTTGATGACAATCACACCTTCGGAGGTGATGCGCTGGTCGTTGATTTGCAACAACCGCTCCTTGTAGCGATCGGGCAATGAGGAAGCGGGGATATCAAAGCGCAAGTGAATCGCACTCGCCACCTTATTTACATTTTGTCCCCCCGCGCCTTGAGAGCGAATCGCACTAATCTCGATTTCGCCATCAGGAATGAACACAGTATTAGAAATTTGTAACATGATGAATAAGTGAAATTAAAGATACTGAGAAAGCAGTGCATCTTTTATATATAACTTACTTGGGTAGATCAATTATTTACACTTCTTAGCTGTCAGGATGAATTCGATGAGCCTTTTTCTATCCCATAACTCTACGTCGTTAGATTCAGCAAGGTTGTAAGCATTTTCTGTAAATCTGTTGTTGGTGATGACTCTTCCTTTATTTCCTTTGTAATGTCTGACGGCTCCTGCTACTTCTTGAACTGCTTTAATCCCAACCGGATTTTTGCTTCTTTTCGCTTGAACCACGGTTTTTAATCCATCTTTGTATAAAATTAAATCCGCCCCATAATCTTGACTATCTTGAGTTAAAGTAACACCATAACCAAAATTTCTAAAATGGACATCGAGAAATCTTTCAAACTCTTTTCCTGTCATTTCATCTACTTCCAAAATGCCACTGTCTAATAAACGTTTTTTTTCCTCTTCTTCTTTTCTCTCTTCTTCTTTCTCTTCTTCTTTCCATCTATCAACTACCGATTTTGCAATAGCAACTGCAACGGCAGCGCCTCCTACTATAAAAGGCCACATAATATTACATTGATTTAAAAGGATTATTTATTATACCAGATTTACTCAGTATAGTTATCTCCCAAGATCACAAGCACATTGTGATCTTAATTACTGATAAATTAAACGTAAAATCCTCTTCTTTTAAGACCCTGACCTTGGACTGGGGCTTTTTGTCTGCACTCAAGTTCAAGTATTATTGACACAGTTAGGCGATCGCCCGATCGCTCTTTAACGACGAATATATTAAAAGCTATCTCAAAAACAAACGTCAAAACAATTTGCAACCCCAGAATAATTAGTAAGGTGCGCCGAAACGCACCCTACAAAAACTAATTAGTCCGTACTACCAGTTTGCAGCGACTCTTTAGCAGTCTGCGTCCACTCGGAGTGGAAGAATTCACCGCGCGGTTTGTCGGTGCGTTCGTAGGTGTGAGCCCCGAAATAATCACGCTGAGCTTGCGTGAGGTTTTGCGGCAATCTTTCGCGGCGGTAGCTGTCGAAATAGTCCAGCGAGGCGCTAAATGCTGGCACTGCAATCCCCAGTTGGCAAGCAGTAGCTAACACGTCTCGCCAAGCTGATTGGCGATCGAGAATGCTCTGTTTGAACTCCGGCGCTAACAGCAAATTTGGCAGCGTAGGGTCGTCTTTGAAAGCTGTTTTAATCTTGTCCAAAAAGCCAGCCCGAATAATACAGCCACCCTTCCAAATTCGGGAAATTTCGCTCAAACTTAAGTCATAGTTGTACGACTTCGAGGCCGCGCTCAAAAGTGCCATACCTTGCGCGTAGGAGCAAATCTTCGAGCAGTAAAGCGCATCCCGGACTTTGTTCACAAACTCTTTAGTATCCCCTTCGTACTTGCCGCTAGGCCCGGTTAGTTCTTGGGAAGCTTTGATGCGCTCGTCTTTGTAAGAAGACATGATTCTCGCATTCACAGCAGCGATAATTGTGGGAATGCTCACGCCCAATTCCAAAGCACTCATTACCGTCCAGCGGCCGGTGCCTTTTTGACCGGCTGCGTCCATAATTACCTCTACTAAGGGTTGCTTAGTTTCCGGGTCAATGTACTTGAAAATGTTAGCCGTAATTTCAATCAAAAACGAGTTTAGTTCGTCTGTGGTATTCCATTCGGCAAAAACTTCCTGCAACTGCTGGCCGTTCAATCCACCAACGTTTTTGAGCAAATCGTAGGCTTCAGCAATGAGCTGCATATCCCCGTACTCAATGCCGTTGTGAACCATTTTCACGTAGTGGCCGGCGCCACCAGGGCCGATGAATGTGACGCAGGGGCCATCATCTACTTGAGCCGCAATTTTGGTGAGAATTGGCTCTAGTAGACCGTAAGCAGTGCGGGTGCCACCGGGCATCAAGCTAGCACCATTCAGCGCGCCTTCTTCGCCACCGCTGATGCCCATGCCAACAAATCCCAGTCCGATCGATTCTAAATCTTTGGTGCGGCGTTCGGTGTCGTCGTAGAGCGAGTTGCCGCCGTCAATAATCATGTCGCCCGGTGACAGCATGGGTTTGAGCTGGTCGATGACCGCATCTACGGGTTTCCCAGCTTGCACCATGACTAAGATTCGGCGCGGGGTTTCTAGGGCATCGACGAATTCTGTCAGAGTCTTGGCGGCTACAATGTTCTTGCCGGGGGCGCGTTGGGCCATGAAGTCGTCGGTTTTGGCTGCTGTGCGGTTGTACACAGCCACGGAGAAGCCTCTGCTTTCGACGTTGAGCGCTAGGTTTTCGCCCATCACTGCTAGACCGATTAAACCAAAATTTTGCTTTGTCATGCTAATAACCCGCTGGTTGTTCCCGCTTGATGATAGGTTTGCGAGAGAGGAAAGCGAGGCGGGGTGTACCGCTTTCCGGTGGACTAAAAGTATTGGACAATAGACCTAGGAGGTTTAGGTTTATTTTTATATTCTCAGAATTGCTGTTTGGTAAATCAGTAGGGTTTTTTTAAGATTTAAGGGATATTAATGACGCGGGCAGGTGATGATAAGGCAGGTATTATGTCGATCGCAGTAACGATAGATACAGATAAGCGGACATTTTGAGGAAAATTTAGGAGACTGTTGTAACTATGGAAGATTTGCAGTATCTCGCGGCCTGGGTGAAAGAGCAACACGCTCGCGAGTATATTTTGACTTGGCTGCTGAGTCAACAGGGGCTGTGGTGGTCTGATGGGGATATTTATCAGGCTGTTTTGCAAAAGTCGGGAAAGCTTTTGAAAGCTTATGTTCAAAAAAGGCAAGCGGGAGAGTTATTTGAGGGAATTTCTGAGAAGTTGGGAGGAGATGAGAATTGGGATGATTTGGCGGCGAGTTTGGCGCGGATTCTTGCGGTTTATCAAGAGGAATTATCGCTTTTGCAAGAGCGCGATCGCAAGGGGGATGGGGTAAAAAAAAATTTGATTAGCCAACCGTTGACTGGAGATCCTTTGCCGCTTTTGGAAGTGCAGCAAGCTTTGCCCGATCCTTATGCGGATACGTTGACGGGGAGATAGTCAACGGTTGACGGTTGACGGTTGACGGTTGACGGTTGACGGTTGACGGTTGACGGTTGACTGCTGACTGCTGACTGCTGACTAATGACTGCTGACTAATGACTAATGACTAAATATAGCTGCTAGCTTGACGGGTGAACATTGAGCAGTAAATTCCGTTTGATGCTATCAATTCGTCGTGAGTTCCTATTTCTGCTATTTTACCGTTTTCCATCACGGCGATACGATCGGCAATTTTTGCTAATCCCAATCGGTGACTGATGACTATTGTTGTTTTCCCGGCGGCTATTTGGCGGAAGATGCTGTAAATTTCGTGTTCTGTCTTGGGGTCTAGGGCGGCGGTTGGTTCGTCAAAAATTAGCACTTCGGCTGTAGAAAGCCGCATTAAGGCGCGGGCGATCGCAATTCTTTGCCACTGTCCCCCCGATAAGTCTATGCCGTCTTCTAATTGTTTCCCCAACGGTGTCTCTAAACCTGCGGAAAGACTATTGACTTTGGCGCTAATTCCTGCTTCGGAAATAGCTTCGTTAATTGCGGTGTCATCTGACAGTGAAAGCAAGTCGCCGAAACCGACGTTTTCGCGAACTGTCGAGGGGAAACGGGCGTAATCTTGCATGACGACGGCGATGCGCGATCGCACGTATGCTAGAGAGTACGATCGCAAATCTTTGCCATTCCAGTCGATCATACCACTTGTCGGGTCGTACAGGCGACCGAGGAGTTTGCCAAGAGTTGTTTTACCCGCGCCATTTTCACCAACAAGCACTAGCATTTCCCCCGGATTAATGGTTAAGTTGATATCTTCAACGGTGCTTTTATTGCTACCGGGATAACAGAAAGATAAATGCTTAATTTCGATGCCAATTTTATCTTTTGTGGGGCGGGAATCTAGCCCGTCTTCTGGTAAGCTAGGCAGGCGAGATGCTACATCCCCAAGCGGAGACTGCAATTCTGGTTGGAGTTCCAAAAGTTGAAAAATCGGAGTAACACCGAGGGAAATATCGTACAAATTAGCATAATTGCCTATAAGTAACTGCAAACTTTGCTCCACCTGAACAATCAAACCCGAATACAGCGCCAAATCTCCCAAAGTATAGCGACCACCCAAAGCTCCCATTACCACATAAACAAATGGCAAAGCTACTCCGATTCTACTAAACACTGACCACAAAAGTAAAACAATTGCTCCTTTTTTTCGGATTTGCTGCATCTCGCTAAAAAATTGCAAAAACTGCTCCTGCCAGCGTTTGAGCCAAAGTTCCTGCAAGCCAAACAAACGCAATTCTTTAGCATATTCTTCGCCCGTCAATACTCTAGCGGACAAGTTCATCTCGCGGCTGATTTTAGCTTGCTTTCTTTGAACTCTCCAGATGATTTTGCTATATTTTCTTTGGATGTAAATTGAGGGACAGGATGAAATCAACATCACCACTGGCACCCACCAAGCTATCGCAGCAGCAAGGCCTATCGATGGAATAAATATAAAAATTCCCGTGATGGTCATGCTGATGGTAAATGCTAGTTGCTGTATCTTAAATACTCCGGTTTTTGCTAGTTCTACTATATTTAATAGTTCCGGGTTTTCAAACAGGGCAATATCGTCGAAATTAGCGACTTTTTCCAGGACTTTTCCTTCGACAAAGCCTTGAACGCGATCGCGCAAAGATGTCGCTGCAAAAGAACTCATTGTTTCGAGAGAGTCGCCGATTAACTTGAGACTTAAGACTCCGGCAATACTCCACAGCAATATTGGCCGGGAAAGCATCAAAGCAAAGGGCTGTGCTGTTTGGGTTTGCGACAGCAACCGAGATACTTCATCAATGATTAATTTATCTAAAAATAGGACGGCAGATGGGGCAGCACCGCGAATAATGTTGAGTAATATTAAATTGCGGAGTTCTATTGGTGCGGCTTTGATTATCAGGCCCAAGCTGCGCCACAAAGCTTGGAATGTGGTAATTTGGATGGGTTGCATAGTTTGTGGGTAGGTGTCGGGTCTACTCATCCCCGGACGGTATATTATAGTAACTTTATCTCAACTGAAATGCAGCTTTTTCCAAGATTAATCGAACATCAGCCGGATTTGTGGATACATCATACTGCCAATAACCAAAACCACCATGCTGGTTAACAGCTTTAATCCACTGATCGAGAAATACCCATTTAGCCTCATCTTGACGAGTTTGTTTTCCTTTAGTTTCTAGAATCAAAAAATTGCCATTTTTCAGACGAACTATAAAGTCGGGGCGATATTTCCGAACAACTCCGCCAAAAATATAGAGAATCTCAAATCCAAGGTGATCGTTTTTCACCCAAGCATCTACAATATGAGCGTTTCTTTCTCGATCGAGTTCGTAGGCTTCGCTGGCTTCCCATGTACTGTCAAAGACGCAGCAGTTGATGTGAGATTTACAAGTGTACTCACAAGGTTTACCTGTGTACCAGGAACGCATATCACCTGTAGATCGGATTGGATGAACTGGATCAAAAACTGGTTCAATTCTTTCTGTATTTTCTAAATAAATAGCGTTCCAGATGTGTTGAACAATTTTTCTCAGATTAAGAGTGATCAGGATACGCCGTCGAATTTCGTCTCGATTGAACAATGGCGGAGTAATTTGGATAAAATCTGAGTGGATGAATTGTTCGACTAATTGAATCAGTTTTGCTAGTAAGTATTCTCGATTACCTTTCCAGCCAGGTTTCATCTGGTCAAAGATATCTCTAGCAACCTCAAAAGTGATTTTTTGCATCCGCTGTTTGCGACCTAAATCTTCGAGATCGATCGCCTTTATTTTCGTGACATCTGGTTTGCCATCGACACTGGGAGCGAGGTCTGCTAGGGTAATATTGTCAGAGGCATTTAACTTCAAAGGTTTAACCTGGCTCAAATCGAGTTTGAGTTCTGGTTTATAAATGTAATCAATGCGAACGATATTTGGAAAACTGATTTCAAACTGCTGCTTTTCTGGATCGGGTTTAATTTCAGTTTTAGGAGTCGGGGGCGGAGGCGGAGTTCCTTCATCGGATTCGTGGGGAAGAAAGGTAAAAGGAACACCAAAAATATTAACATATTCGGCTTCAAGTAGGTTTGTTTCTGGGTTGATGTCGTAAGTAGTTCTCCGTAAACCTCTACCTACAACTTGTTCGCAGAGAAGTTGGCTGGTGAATGCGCGAATCCCCATAATATGCGTTACAGTTTTAGCGTCCCAGCCTTCAGACAGCATCCCAACTGAGATGACATTTTGAATCTGTTCTCCAGGCTTCCCAACTTGACCAACCGTATCCACCATTTGCCGTAAAAGTTCTGCCTGTTCTTTCTTAGAAAGTTTGCGAATAGGCTCATCATCAGAGTTATCATCTTCGGCAGTTTCTGGGTTTGTGTCTTGTATCTCAGTGCTTTCCTCTTGGGATTCTGCCATTTTCAGAACGTTAGAATCTATGTGTAATGTGTATTCTGGAATGCAGAGTTCTTCGACCTGAATTTTGTTGTGGTCAAAGGCATATTTGATTCGGGCAGCAGTTTCGGTACGGTTGGCGATCGAAATCATTGCTGGTGGAACTTTATGCCCAGATTCTTTCCATGCTTTCGCAGTTTCCAGCCAATCTTTTCCGAGTAAGAGGTAGCCGTTGTTGAGCAAATCAGGAAGCGATTCATTGGGCTTGGCTTTACGATTTACATCATCGTAAACTTCTGGATCTCGATAAAGATGGTAAAGGCGGGATTTGAAATCTTGCACGTTGAGTCTTGCATCGTCGCGAATCACAACGCGGGGAGTCTTGACTAAGCCAGATTCGATCGCATCATTTAAGCCAAAATCACTGACAATCCAGCCGAAGAGAGCTTCTTCTGAACTCTTTTTACCAGACGGGGCGAAGGGTGTGGCGGAGAAGTCAAAGCAGGTGAGGATTTTTCTAGCTTGGTGGATGCGATCGCACCCACCAACCCACTTGGTTGCCTCATCTAAGTCTTCTTTGCTGATACCTTTAACTTTGGATTCAGCAGGAATGCGCCATGCGTGGTGTGCTTCGTCGTTGATGACAACTATGTTGCTGGAGTTGCCAAGTTCACCTAAAACCTCCCTTGCGTAGGCTTCATTACTTTTTGCACCACGTTTATCAACTCCTTTTTTCTTTTTAATTTGTTCCTCTGTTTCCCAATTGAGGGTGTGCCAGTTACGGATTAAAACTTTGCCTTGACGAAGTTGATCGAATAAGCCCAGAGGAACAATATTGAAAATTTCGTAGTAGCTATTTTCAGCAGAGGGAAGCAGAACTTGCAGACGATTCTTAACTGTAAGTCCGGGGGCTATGACAAAAATAGATTTGGAAAAGCGGGAGTCTTGGGGATAGGTAACTTTATTCAGAATTTGCCATGCAATTAACATCGCCATGACGATTGTTTTGCCGGAACCTGTTGCCATTTTGGAACACAGGCGTTTGAAGTTTCCCCCATCGGAAGGAATGTCGATACCAACTTTTTCAGACGGGGGGGATTCTGTTAGCCAGATTAGGGTTTCTATGGCTTCTAATTGACAGAAAAAGAAGGGAAAATCGCGTTCTTCGGAGTTGTGCCAGTGTTCTAGCAGACGTTTGGTAACGCCTGTAACTCCGGGGTGTCCCTCATTGCACCAAGCTTTGACGCGGGGACGGATTTGGTTAACTAGAGGAATTTCGACAAATTTGCCTGGATCGTCGAAGGTTTTGGAGCTTTCGGAAGCGATAATATAGCCTGCGGGTCTTCTTCCTTCTGCAAGATTAAACAGGCGAGAAGTGCGATCGTAGTGCCAATATTGTTGGGGTTCTTTGTAGGGGGAATTAATGATGAGTTGATTAATTGTAGTTTGTGATGACATAATTTTTGCTAGGTTAATTTTTTTTATTCAATTTGAGTTGATGGTATAGTAAAAAATCAAAGAAACCGGGTTTCTTGACGAAAACCCAATACGCTTGGGTTAAGCTCGATCCCCCCTAGCCAAGGGCGGGCACGGGGGCACCGCCCCTACAAGGGGGGGACAAGAACTTATTCAAAGTCAACCCCTACTCCCCTTCTTAAGGGGGATTTAGGCGGATCTCCGAGGAATAAATAGTTTTAACTGAACCTTATTGGACGAAAACCTAGCTTTCAGCGTCATCCCCTGACAAGAAACCCGGTTTCTCACACCCCCTGTGCAAGTCCTAAATAAGATTTATCGTCTGAATAATTACCCCCATTAAAAATTTGGTTTGCGGTCAAATTCAACTCTGGGAATACCGCTGATTCAACCCTTTTATCTCCCCGAAACAGCTTAATTTGATACTCACCATCTACTAACTGATATACCGATAAAGTAGGCTGTTTCGGAGAACCAATATAACGGCTACCACCTAAACCCAAATAATCTACAATCCAATATTCAGGAATGCCTAATGCTTCATAATCAATCATTTTGTGGGCATAATCATCACGCCAATTTGTGCTGACCACTTCAACCACTAATTTTACGGAATCTCCCTGAGTAATAACTGATTCTCTTTCCCATCGAGACTCATTGGCTTCTAGAGCTTGTTTATCTAATACAATTACATCAGGATCGTAGCCAGAGTTATCGCTAAATTTAATTGTACATTCCTTGGGAATAAAGTAAGGAAGTTGCAATCGCCTGATTTCAAAGCCCAATTCGAGCGACTGAAAACCGGCAATCGCTGAGTGTTTACCAGTTGGATTGGGCATTTCAACAATAACTCCGTTATGTAGTTCATGGTGTCCTTTTTCTGGCTTCCATTCCAGGAAGTCATCAAAAGTTATTAACTTGGGTATAGCTTGAGTCATCAGGAAACCTCTTTAGTGATAGGTAGATGAATAATTTGATCTTGATATTCATTGACAAAAGAACATTCAGCTATCAAAATTAATTCATCTATGTTTTGCCCAACGCTTAAATTAGCATTTAAAATAAATATCCCAGGAATATGATGATTTGCTTGTAAATGATCGTTTAAGTGAACAGGCATAGATTTCCGGTTATTCGTGACTAAAATAAAATCATATTTTTCACACCATTCTAAAATCTCTGGGTCTTTAGTTCCTTTCGCTGGGATAAAAGGTTCGCCAATGACCCGAATAATTAATTCTACTTGTTTGCTCCGAATTTGAGTAGGATAAATCGGGTCAATATTTTCATCCATGAGATACTTGAGCGCCATTGTTTTTATTTCTTTCTTCCTTGATTTTTTGGAGCCTGACCGAAGCTGGGTGAGGGTTTAATTCTTGGGCTTTTCGTTGTTGGTGCGACCATTCTAGCCAGTCTTCGATATATTTATCTAAGAGTGCTTTATTGTTTAAATAATACAGGATGGTCGCATAAATTTGATCGAGGGTCAAAGTGTAAAAATGTTTTAAAATTTCTTCGGGAGAACGTTGCTGATAAATATATTCATAGAGGATGCTTTCTATTCCCACTCTTGTCCCTTTTACTCGAATGTCATCATCGGCTAAAAACTCAAAATATTCTTCTATTAGCATGGTTTATTCCTCCATTTGTTGCTTAAGGTTTGAATTGTGATAAATAATGAAAATTATGCCGTTAACCGGATAATTTTCAAACTCTCAATGCCTCTATCGTCCACAATTTTGACAGCAACACGCTGATACTCGCCGATTTCAAAGGGCAATGATACCGTCCCTTGATAGGACTCAATTAAATCCTCGTCAATTTCGGCTTTCAGATTGCGGGCTAGACGCGACCAAGCATCTTTTTCTCCTGCCATTGGGAAGAAAACCTGACGCGGGAAAACGCTTCTGCCATCATAATCGGTATCTAACATCCATACGGCAATTTTTTCAACGCTGCCAGACTCGATATTTCCAGTCTTGGTGTTGTAGTAATCGAAGCCAAAAACTTCTACTTCCCACTTATCTTTATTTTCGCCTTTATCAATGCGGCGGAGGGCGACATCTGGTTGACCCATCAGCCAGAAGCTATCGTTACTAGCGCGTTTTTTCTTAAGGTCTTCTGTCTGCATATCCATGTTCATTTGTGCTTTCAGAAGCGTGACACCGGGCCAGTTGGTTTCGTCGATGTCTTTGGCCGCTTCAGGGTCAAATTGAAAGGCGGCAAAGATAATTAATTTAGGTTTGGGTACTAAAGTTTGTGCTTCTTCAATAGCTTGAGTGACTTGGCGTTGTTCTAGGGGTGCGTGTTCTGGGCCGAAAGAAATCACAACTCGCATCGGTTTATCATAAGTGCCGCCAGATTCTTTGACGGTATTGGCTCCCAAATCGTTAGGTTTAGTTTCGGCATCGGCATGAAGCCAGCGAGTACCGGGTAAAGCTTCGACTCGCGAAAACAGGATGTATTGCCCGTTTTTACCGCGAATTCCTGTTTTTAGCATTTCATCACGCCATTCTGATTGCCGCAGAGTTTCGCCAGAACGGGCAATTGATTGGTCAGCAACGGGTGGATTGATAACATCCTCAATTGGTTTGACTATGGGGGCGGGGACTGCTTCAACTGTAAATGGGCCTGTAACTCTGACTCTGGATTTATCTATCAAGGGTTGGTCGTAGAGGGTTTCTTGGCCTGCATATTTATTAATAGCTTGTTCGATTTCTATGCGGTTCATGCCTTCCCGAATTTCTGGGTTATTGGCAATCGATTTTAGGGTGATGTGAGGGACGGTTTTGTATTGAAATTTACCGCTTACGCCTTCTTGTGGTTTTGCTAACTGGTAATAGTCAAAGGTGGCGGTCATCAAGCGTTGTTTGGCTAGGGTTACTGCTACTCTTGAGGTATCGCAAGTAATCCATCTGCGTCCCCATTGTTCCGCAACGTAGGCAGTTGTGCCGCTACCGCAGGTGATGTCGAGAACTAAATCGCCTGGATCGGTGGTCATTAAAATACAGCGTTGAATGACTTTAGTTGCTGTTTGTACAGCATATATTTTGTGAGAAGCAAATCCACTTTCAATTGTATCTGTCCAGTTATTAGTCAGTGTGGAAAAGGGGAAATCTGATAAATAAACAATAAATCTTAAGCTATTGCCTAATGTCAATAACCGATTCGCTTGTGCTAATCTATTAATTCCATCAGGTGTCGTTGACCAACCCCGTTTTGGCTTAAACTCTTTTTCTTCAAACTTAATTGTAAATTTATTTAATTCACTACCCGTGCTTCTAGCAGATTCTAAAGCTCGATGTGTAAAAATAAATGATTTTTTTGGGGCTTCAAGAAGGCTAGTTATGCGGTTTTTTTCTCCTTCTTTTTCTACCCATAAATCTTGCGATCTCGATGCCCATCCCCCATCATTAATAAGCAAGGGATTAATCTTGACCTGATTATAATCTTTGGCATACCACAATAAAAAGTCATTAACTGATGGTAGTCCTATAGTATTTGTATTAGCACCTCCCCTTAAAAAACTAATTAAAGATATCCGGTTTTTAGACCCAATAATTTCATCCATTAACTCTGTAACATGATGCACATTCTCATCAGAAATTTGCACAAGAATACTACCAGTTTCAGATAATAACTCTCTCGCCAACAACAATCTATCTCTTAAATAAGTCAAATAAGAATGAATCCCCAATTCCCAAGTATCCCGAAACGCTTTAATCGTTTCCGGTTCTTGAGTCAAATCCTCATCTTTCCCATCTTTCACATCCCGCTTATTCACAAATGGCTGAAAATTTGAACCATATTTAATCCCATAGGGCGGATCGAAATAAATCATCTGCACTTGTCCCGCCATTCCCTCTTTTTCTAATAGGGAATTCATCACTAACAGCGAGTCTCCAGCAACTAAGCGGTTACTCCAATTATGCTTGTGCTTGTAAAACTCGATCGCCTGTCGAATCGGTGGATTTTCCTCTGGTTGCTCAAACAGAGATAGAGATAACTGTACACCCTGACTTTGATTTTGCTTCCGCACTGCTTCAATGATGCTGCGCGGATCGATGCGTTCGTGAACGTGAAGCGAGACTGTAGGGACTTCAAAGCTAGTATGTTCTGCTTTGCCAGCCCAAACTAACTGAGGGTCAAGATGAGGATCGTAGGCATATTGTTTGCTATCCCCATCTGGATCGGTGTCTGGCGTAACCAGTCCGACGGGTGGGTTATTGACTCTTTGTTGGTTTTCGTGGTTGTATTGCCCGATCGCTCTTTGGTCAGGTTTTTTTTGCCTCGCCATACGATTTCCTTATACCCTCAAAACCTTTACCTTACAATTTATCCCACACCTTTGCCAAATTTGTTAGATGTTTTTTGGGATTGCTCTAGTCTGCTAATATCTTGGCTATTCTTGAAATGAATTTTATCTAGCCACAATGGAATCACAGGCGATCGCTCGATCGAGGGATACGATCGCCCTTTCCATCTCAAACTCTACCAGATCGAGCGATCGCCCTGAATGAATCCCACCATAGCATAAACCGCTTGATATCGTTTCCGGTTGCATCGGAATGATTTAACCGCAGAGGGCGCAGAGAACGCAGAGGGAGAGAATACAGAGATGAATACAGGACGATGCTACCGGATTTGATATGATGCCAAAACTATCCAAATGTCAAACGCCGCACCGTACCATCATCTGTAAATCGCTGTTCGCCAACGCCAACAACTTCCACAATAACTTCGCGTTCTGATATCAAAAATTGACCCTCGCGCGCGGCAATTTCAACGATACTTTTGTCCCCTTCCAAATACACCTTGTAATTAGTCATTGCCCAGATACCTTTTTCATGTTCAAAACTGTGTCCATCGTCCTCATAAAGCGTCCATTCACCGCTTCCGGGCCAAATTCGCATTTTTAATGACTCAAGCGGTTCTTCGCTGACAAATTGCCTCACAGGTGCGAGCGCAATTATGCCCCCACCCCGCACGTAAAGCGGCATTCTCTCCAAAGGTGCATAAGCTAAAATGTGCATCGGGCCGTGATAGCATTCACCCGTCCACCAATCGTACCAAGTCCCCTCCGGCAAATACACAGCGCGATGCTCAACTCCAGGGCGGTAAACAGGTGCAGCCATCAGCGACGGGCCGAGTAATACTTGATCGTAAAGGTGATAAGTTGTGCGATCGCGCGGAAAGTGATATAGTAACGGTCGCAAAATCGGCGTTCCCGTCGTCGCAGCTTCCCAAAACAACGTGTAAATATAAGGCAACAACTGATAGCGCAAATTGATGTATTCGCGGCAAATCTTCTCAGTGCGATCGCCAAACACCCACGGTTCGTGCTGCGCCGTACTCATCGCCGAATGACCGCGCATCAAGGGATACAGCATCCCCACCTGCATCCACCGCGCGAACAATTCAGCGGTTGCATTCCCCGCAAAACCGCCGATGTCGCAACCGACAAACGCCACGCCGGAAAGCCCCATGTTGCAAAGCATTGGTAGCGACATTTCTAAGTGTTCCCACTGCGATTGATTGTCGCCCATCCACACCGAGGAGTAACGCTGAACGCCCGCAAAACCCGATCGCGTCAGCACAAAAGATCGATCGCCAGATCGCACTTTTTGCAACCCCTCAGCACAAGCTTTCGCCATCATCAACCCATACAAATTGTGCGTTTCCGCGTGGGTAGCGCGATCGGATTCCGGGCCTTGCGGTGCATCCAGGGGAAAGCTGATGTGTTCGCCGCCGTCACCAAAAGGCCGTTCTGCGATCGCAGGTTCGTTCATGTCGTTCCAAATCCCCGCAATCCCAACATCTGTAAGAGTTTTGTGCAATTCGCCCCACCACTGGCGCACCTCCGGCCGCAGGAAGTCGGGAAACACCGCTTTGTCCGGCCAAACGTAACCGTGGAATAGCTTTCCCTCTGCGGTGCGGACGAAATAGTCATTCTCCACACCCCGATCGAATACTTCATAATCTCCTTCCGGTTCGTACTTGACACCGGGATCGACAATCGTGACAACCTTAAAACCCGCTGCTTTCAAGTCTGCGATCAGTTTCGCGGGATCGGGGAAACGCTTCGGGCTCCAGGTAAAAACGCGGTAGCCGCGCATATAGTCGATGTCGAGGTGGATGACATCGCAGGGAATCGCCCGATCGCGAAATTCCTTCGCCAACTCGCGCACAATGTCCTCGGATTCGTAGCTCCAGCGGCATTGGTGGTATCCCAGCGCCCATTTTGGCGGAAGCGGCATCCGGCCGGTTAACTGCGTGTAGGTGGCGATAATTTGGGCGGGTTCCGGGCCGTAAATGATGTAGTAGTCGAGTTCCGGGCCTCTGGTTTCCATCCGCAAAACCCCCGGTTGTTCCGCGCCGATGTCGAATTGACTCCAAAATGTAGTGTTGAAGAAAATGCCGTAAGCGCGATCGGGATTCAGGGCGATAAAAAATGGAATCGCCTGGTACATTTCATCGGTGAGGGAATTGTAGTCGAGGGAGTCGGTTGTCCAGTTTGTCTTGACTTCGGAGAGTTTGTCGAGAAAGCCGGTGCGTTCCCCGAAACCGTAGAAGTGCTCGTCTGCTTCGATGCGCTTCCAGCCTGCGGTTGCGCCTGCGCGCCATCCCATACTGCGATCGCAGTCGCTAGCAAAGGGTTTTCCCGATTTGTCAAAGCATTCGATTGCAGGGCGATCTCGCTTTACGGAAATTAATATTTGTGATGTTTCAATTTCTATTTTTTCCTCGGTTTCTCGCACTTCAAATGGTGTAATTTCCCACTCTTCGTCAGGGACTGTTATTGAGTGCGATCGGCTTTCTACCCCCCCTAGCCCCCCCTTACTAAGGGGGGATTGGTCTATAATTTCTTCCTCCCCCTTGTAGGGGCGGTGCCCCCGTGCCCGCCCTAGTTGGGGGGGGTTTGGGAACATTCGCACTCGGATTAAATTCGGTGCGAGGATGCTGATTTTGAGAGAGGAATTGGTACAGTTGAAGTGAATTGTGCGTGAAGCGCAGCTATCCCGTAGGGAATCGGTTTTATCGATCGATTGTACAGAGCCAATAATTGACCAAGGCTGTTCGGTTGTTTGGAGTTTTCCGAAGTATTGCGGCATACACTCTGACTCGAAATATTATCGATTTTGCTATGAGCAGTTAAGGGTTGTCATCTGGCAAAAGGCTGAACTATAGCCAAACTGAGTATTCCCCACCCGTAGCCAGGGTATAATGGGCGACAAGGAGCCGACATTAAGTTGGATGAGGTACTCTGAAGATGGCTAAAGACATTTACCACAATACGGTGAGAACGGCTCTAGAAAATGATGGTTGGACGATTACTAACGATCCCTTAACCTTGAAGATAGGAGGACGCTCGGCTTATATAGATTTGGGTGCACAGAAGTTATTGGCAGCAGAGAAAGAAGGTCAGCGGATTGCAGTGGAGGTGAAAAGCTTTATCGGCCCATCACCCGTACATGATTTGGAGCAGGCGCTAGGTCAATACATCATGTATTCACAAGTTTTGGAGCGGCAGAATTCGGCGCGTTTGTTGTACTTAGCCATTCCAGAAAGCGTGTTTTTAGATTTTTTTTCAGAGGAGCTGCCACAATTAATGGTTGAAATCAATCACTTAAAATTGCTAATTTTTGATGCGAACACAGCGGAGGTTAGAAGATGGATAACTTAGAGTTTTATCGGCAAACGATCGAGACCATTTTAAGAAAGTATGCAGAAATTCCCTATTCTTTTGGAGAAATCGATCAGCACTTAATTGTCGATCGCGATCGCAATCACTTTATGCTGTTTGATGTGGGTTGGCAGCAAAAACGGCGAGTGCATGGATGTATAACTCACGTCCAAATTATTGATGACAAAATTTGGATTCAACGCGATGGCATTGAGGATGGGATTACAAATGAGCTAGTCGAAGCCGGGATTGGGAAAGATCAGATTGTCTTGGGGTTTCAACCGCCCAACGCCCGCCCTCATACCGGATATGCGGTGGCATGAGGTTGCCGGCGATAGAGTTAAAAACCTGTACTTCACCGAAGAAACAATCAGCGTCGCTCTCATGGATGGCCGAACAATTACTGTACTTTACTAAATCTACTTAAGCTGTTACGCATTTAAAATAGTATTGTAGGGTGCCACGGGCCGCAGCGTTTTTCTTGCCTAATAAGTGAGCGAGCTGACGAACCCTACAGGCTACTTCCTTCGCCTCTTCGGGGTTCCTTATATCCGGCAAAAAACAAAGTGGAGCTTTCGCTGCACAATTACGAAATCTCCACTTTCATCACTATTCTAGTGGCTGCAAAAACCCTCTTGCCCTCACTCGATTTTACTTGTACAAAACAGCTTCTTTCAAAGTCGCTACCTTACCTAGCGCTTCATCGAGATCTTCTTGCGACGCCCCGTGGGCAACTATTGCATCTGTCAAATGCTTCACAATTGCATCAAAGTGTTCAGGCTGTAAATTTAAACCTGCGTGTGCTTTCTCCATTGAACGGCCTGAGTATTGCTTCATGCCGCCGAGGGCATAAGAGATAAAAGCAGTTTGATGGCGGCGCTGCTTTTCCATATCTGTATGATCGAAGAAATGGCTCACTGTCTCGTCAGCCAAAACATCGCGGTAAAAATCATCGACTATCTCTTTAATGGCTGGCTCTCCACCCATTTTTTCGTACAATGTTGTTGCCATATCGTTTTAGCGACTTGTTTTTTTTCACTTACTCTTTAATTATAGCTGGCAGCTTGGCTTTTTTCCACTCTGTGAAATATTAATTTAATCTGAAATAATTACTTAGTAACTGTTGCGACTGCTGGTGTTTTTTAGACCACCCTCTATTTGTAAACTTTATTAACGTTCTATCGCCAGTTAGATATGATCGATCGCCCCTCCAGCAGTTTGACCTAATGCACGGATTGCTTGTTTTAGCAAGATGTTTCCTACACAGCGCCAACACCCATCGGTTTTCCAGCTAGCCAACTCAAGAAATCGGTGATAAAACAGAGGCCGGATGCGATCGCCCAAATTATGCTCGCCCCTGCAATTGGACAAGTTAAAATAAATGGGCGATCGGCTGCCCAGCGGCATCATGTATAATGGGCTCGCAAATATAATCTTCTCACCACAACGATCGCCTGTATAGTAATATTGGCAGTTGCTAGTCGGTTGCGACACTTCCGGGCGATCGCCCGCAGCTAAGAAAAACCTTTGACTTAAGTACGCTGACTGAAATTAAGATTATTATGTCCTCCGCGAGGAACGAAGCAATCCCAAGTCTGAGCGATTGCTGCATTTCTATCTGCTGTTTCCTTAAACTTTGATGATTTTTGAGTGCCTTGAAATACTATAGCCAACATCCTAACGCTTTCTCGATCGACTACCTCAACGACTTGCGAGGAGCAATTCTAGCCTCCCCTTATCTAGCAATCAACAACCTCAATCGCGATTTCATTGGCACAAAAGGGTTTTCCGTAGTGTTTCAACGTGCGGAAATCGCCGAAGTAGAACGGCGGTTTCCCTTGTTCAAACCCTATCTAGACCAAGCATTACTGCCTGAATGCAATGCTTTTTACCTCAACCCTTTGTTGCTGGGTGAAGGTTCCCGCGTCGATCCGCATATCGATCGATCTTTGCGATCGTACTGCAAAACTGTTGAACCTCCTGCAGCCGTCAGCGTTTTGTACGTGCAAGTGCCGCCGAACTTGCAAGGGGGAGAGTTGATACTGCGGCGTAACAAACAGCAAGTCGGGCAGATTAAGCCACAAGCAAACTCGCTGATCTATTTTCAAGGAGATTTGACTCACTCTGTCAACGCTGTTAAAAGTACCGGAACTCGTTTGAGTTTGGTTTGCGAACAGTACATTTTGAGCGAAACCGAATTGCCAGATATTCCAGGATTCACAGTGGAATCTAGGGCCGTGAAAGCCAAAATTAAGTAATGTTTATTATTTCAAAAAAATAGCATTTTTGACAATTAAAATGTCTCCCAAAGAAGTAATTACTGTCAGACTACCTACAAAACAAATTTAAATACCCAGCTATATGTTGGGCGCTTGTTTATACCAGTAAAAAAAGAATGCAACTGTAGGGCTGTGAAGCAAACCCTTAGTTCATTAGTCGTTGCCAATTCTTTAATCTCAGGACTTACGCAACTGTCACAAGACTTTTAGGTATGTTATTGCGCTTGGGCGCTCTTAGGATATGAAAGAGCGCCCAAGCGCAACAACATACCTTTGTTTAAAGTGCCAGTTGTGTAAATCCTGTTTTTTAAGGATTGCAGATTTCTGCGATCGCTTTTTCTTCGGGATGATTGGCAATATAATTGCTCAGCCATAAATTATTTATTTACAGATTTTGCTAAATTTTCTCGCCTCTTCAGGATAGGAAGCAAGGTAATCTTTTAGCCACAAGCAACCCCGCCCGATTAAATTATCTAAATCAAGTTCTAAATTCCACAACTTGATAGTATTGTCAATGCCAGCAGAAGCCAGTGTTTTGCCATCGGGACTAAACATAACGCTGGTAACGCTGCCGAGGTGTCCTTCTAGGGTTGATATTTCTAGACCATTTTCTAGATTCCACACCCTCACATTACCCTCCTGACTAGAGGAAGCTAAAATCTTGCCATCGGGACTGAAACTAATATTAGTTACATCCGATAAATGTCCTTCTAGGGTAAACAATAATCGGCCATTTTCTGCATTCCATAGTTTTACTCTACTGTCCGAACCACCCGAAGCTAAAATTTTACCATTGGGACTAAAACTAACGGTATTTGCCCAACCGCTATGGGCAGGAAAAGCCTGCGTTAAAGTAGCTGCTTCTAAATTAAATACCATTATATTACCGTCAGTACAAGCCACAGCTAGAGCTTTTCCATCGGGACTAAAACTTAAATCTGTTACACTCCGAGCTTGTTTAAAAGTTTGCAGCAACCTACCATCTGCTATATTCCAAAGTTTTACCGTATTATCATAACTGCCAGAAACAAATGTCTTTCCATCTGGACTAAAGCGAACGCTTCTCACCCAAGCACTATGACCGTTGAGAGTTTTTAGTAATCTACCATCTTGCACATTCCACAACTTCACTGTTTTGTCATCACTGCCGGAAGCTAACATATTACCATCCCGACTAAAACTAACACTTAGCACCCGACCTTGATGACCGTTAAGAGTTTGGAGTAAAGTGCCATTTTTGCTATTCCATAGCTTTATTTTAAAGTCGTCGCTACCGGAAGCAAGAATTTTACCATCGGGACTAAAACTTACATTTTGAACATTAGTGCTATTTCCTTTAATCGTTTGCGGTTCCCTAACCTCTAAATTCCATAGCTTGATTGCATTATCAAAACTTCCAGAAACCAGAGTTTTGCCATCTGGACTAAAACCGATACTCAAAATTATCCCGCGATGTCCTTTGAGAAGTTGTGGTTCGGTTGTGTTGTCGTTTATATCCTCTAAATTCCACAACTTGACTTTACTATCGGAACTGATAGTGGCTAGAGTTTTGCCATCTGGACTAAAAATTGCACTCCAGACAGCCCTGCGATGGGTTGGGAGGTTTTGCAGTAAACTTCCATCTGCTACATTCCACAGTTTCACTATGCCGTCTTCATCGGTAGAAGCTAAGGTTTTACCATCGGGACTAAAACTGACACTTCTGGTATGACTTTTATGACCTTCCAGAGTATTTATCAGGGTGCCATCGTGAATATTCCAAAGCCTCACGGTTGTATCAAAACTCGCAGAAGCGAGAGTTTGATTATCGGGACTAAAACTAATATGAGTAACGACACCGGTATGTGCTTTCAGACTTTTTAATAATGTAGCATCTGCTAGGTTCCACAAATTGATAAAGCCAGCGGAGCTACAGGAAGCGAGAATTTGACCATCAGGACTAAAACTAACAGTTCTCACCCAGCTATGATGAGCCTTAATAGTTTTAATTAAAGTGCTGTGCGTTACATCCCACAACTTGACGGTACCATCTTCACTACCAGAAGCCAAAATCTTGCCATTAGGATGAAAACTCAGACTCGAAATTCTACCAGTATGTCCTGTCAGGGTTGATATTAATGTAGCTGGTCTAGCATTCCACAGTTTTACTGTCTTATCTTCGCTAGCAGAAGCAAAAATTTTGCCATCGGGACTGAAAGTTACACTTCTGATAGCCCCGCTATGACCGATCGCGCGATCGCTTTCTCTAACCTGATATATTGCTTGTTGCAGTCCCCTCATTACCTGCAACTGTGTATCGTTGGTGGCTGAGCGTTCTAATTTTTTCATCTGCTGCGCTGCTTGTAATGCTTTCAACAGTGCTTCAAAAGGATCGGAAACTAAAGCTGCTTTAGAGAATAATGTTTGCAGGACTACTTGTCGTTCGGCTAGTTCCTGTTGAGCTTTTTTTACTTGTAATTGGATGGAGATTGCTGTGATTACAGAAATTCCCAAGACTACAGAACCGATAGCAATGATCCGCGTAGCCCTGCGCTTGGCTTGAGTAAATTCTACTTTTGCTTGTTGTTGAGCCGAAACTAAGGTATCATTCGCCTTAGCTAATATCTTACCTTCTTCTTCTTTAACAGCTAAAGCCTGTTGCACTTCTCGCTTATCAAAATCTTGGCTAGCGGCTAAAAAACGATAATCGAGCGGACTTAAACTTTGATTAGTTGACCACGAAAGTGCATCTTGCAAGGCTTTTCCTCGCAACAGTCGCGATTCATCCTGATAGTTGGAAGCTACCCAAGCATTAAAAACCTCGAAGTAAGGGCGCAGCTTTTCTAATTGTTTTTCTAGCCAGTTCCGATTAAATATTTGCTCGTAAATCCGGTTGTAAACTTTTAATTCTCCCTGCTGTTGCACGACTAAACCTGACAGTCGCAATTCTGTTTGTTCGGGACTGCCATCAGCAAGAACCTCCCCCAGCCCCTCCTTGTTAAGGGCGGGAGTAAGAGCGGCTATTTCTGTCTGAGTAAGGGGTGCAGGAGCATTTAGCCCCCCCTTGCTCAGGGGGGGGTGGGGGGGGTTCCCGGATTCCAAAATTTGCTGATATAACCCCAACAACTGCCCGGCTTTTTGCTGATTTCTCAGGATGCGATCGCGAATTGTCTTTAAATGTTCAGGTTCATCTTGGGATTCCCAATTTTCAATAATTCGCGACTTCACCACCTGTTCAACCGATGGGTAATTTCCCAATGCTGATGCTTCAATTATCAGCTTGCACAGCTTTTGGGTAAGAAAAGGTTGTCCGCCGGTCCAGTCTAGAATTTGTGCTATCGCTTCTTGGGGATTGCTCACTTTTCCCGTCAACCCATCGCTTAACGGTTGGACTTCGTGAAGTTGGAAGCCGTTGAGTGCGATCGCTCTACCAATATTAAATGGTGTTTGGGTTTTATCCGCAATCAAATCCGAAGGAGTCGCCACTCCCAACAAAGCAAATGTGAGACGCTGATATTTTGGCTCATCCACTCGTCGGTTATAGAAAAACCTAATTAAAGCAAAAAAATCATCCAGGGAAAAATTTAGGCTCAAAACTCTGTCAATTTCATCTACAAAAATTACAATATTTTGTTCTATTTCTACTAATAAAACTTCCTCAATAAACAAACTAAACCGCTGCACTGGTGACAATAATTCCCGCTGCTCTTTCCACCAAGTTCGCCATTGAAATTTTTTGCCAAGCTGATAGCTGCTTACCAGAGATTGCACAAGTCCGGCGTACCACTTTTCTGCCGTTACATCTTCCTTGCCAATTCCGGTTAGGTCAATAAAAGCACAGACAAACCCTTCCGCTTGCAGTCTTTGCATCGTCCGCACCCGCAAACTAGATTTGCCCATTTGCCGCGAATTCAGCACGTAACAAAACTCATTGGCCTTCAAACATTCGTAAAAGTCCAAGTCTGCTTGCCGCATCACGTAACTCGACGCCTCTGCTGGGAGACTCCCGCCAATCTGATATTCATAACTAACTGGATTTTTATTCATCGCCTGCATCAAAATAGAGCCTTAATTATACGATCGCAAACCTGACTGTGTAGAGATTTACCAAAAAACCTGACTTTTTCTGATTTTTATCGAGATGCACCTGATTTTTTCCTATAAATTCCGACTCTCCAGCTATTTATCAGTTCCTATAATACCTGATTTTATCACCCTGGCGGTTCAGGAGTTTTAGCAACAAACTGATAACAGGAAGTGAAAAGTGCAGCAAACAAATACCAACTGCCAGCATTACTTCTCAATAAATCAATTAATTTGAAATATACAGGAACAACTGAAATGGCAACTATCAACGGTACTGGATTCAATGACAACAATACTGTTAACGGCGACGGTAAGTTGCACAAATCATTAGTGGGGACCGATCAAGCTGACTCAATCTATGGCAAAGCAGGAAACGACATATTGTATGGCCTGGGTGGCAACGACAAGCTGTATGGCGGTAATCGTGAAGACATCCTGTATGGTGGTTATGGTAACGATCTTGTCGCCGGTGAGTTAGGTTATGATACTCTCTATGGCCAGCAAGGCGACGATATTCTTCATGGCGGCTATAACGATGACATTCTCTATGGCGGTTCTGGTAATGACTTTCTTGTTGGATGGGGCGGAATGGCGGATGAAGAGGATACCCTCACAGGTAACGGAGGCGCGGACACGTTCGTGCTGGGCAACCAGTTACTCGGCGTTTTCTACAAATTGGACGATCAATCCAATACGGACTATTACGCCACAATTACAGACTTTAAGAAGAAAGATGGTGATAAAGTCCAAGTTGTGGGTAACCAATCTAACTACGAGCTTGAAAAGGATATCAACCTAGTTGGTGGCAGTGCTAAAGACACTCTTATCTATTTCCAATATAATTCGGGGGTAAGAAATTTGATTGGTGTTCTTCCAGACACAACAAATATATCCTTCTCCGACTTCACTTTTAAAAGTTGGGGCTGAGGGTTTAGCAACTGGAAAGGTAGCAATGCCCAAGATAGTGGAGCCTTCTACAAGGGTGATTTAATTGGTGTTGTGCAAGAAGTAAACTTAACGAATGTCAACTCCACTCAGGTGTTCATTTGGACCCCTCCTATTCTTGGCTAATTAATTGCCTAATTGAGGCAGCGCGATCGCTCTTTCAGTTTACAAAAGACTGAGGGCGATCGCTTTGTTTTTTATTGACCGTATCTGCTGGATACTCTCGCATCATTGCCTGCACCTAATTCTAGAGTTGATAATACGATAACCGCTCTGACAGTCTAGAGGTTGACTAAAAAACCTGATTTTTTCCTATTTAGGTAATGCTTTGTCAGGCTAGACCTGATTTTTCCCTATAAATTCAGATACTCAAGCTATCGCTCGATTCCTCTAAGACCTGATTTTATCACCATTGCAGTTCGGGAGTTTTAGAAAGAAACTGATAACAGAAAGCGAAAAGTGCAGGACATAAATACAAACAATTATCACTTTCGCAAACTCAAAAAATAGTCACAAATAGGAATTACTCCCATGACAGAACTTAGAATTATCACCGATGCTCAAGTTTCTACCGCTACCTTCCATTTTATTGAAGACCAGACCGATGTTCCTAGCAGAGAAGACGATGCAGGTAAGCCGGCAAATCCCAATCACAATAAATTCGGTGCTTTTGAAGACTTTACCGATGTTCCTCGGACTGACCCTGATGGCGACCCCAATCCTAACAAACCGCGTTTCATTGAAGACTTTACCGATGTTCCTCGGACTGACCCTGATGGCGACCCCAATCCTAACAAACCGCGTTTCATTGAAGACTTTACCGATGTTCCTCGGACTGACCC
>NZ_JAUBPT010000017.1:58184-66491 GCF_036700905.1 Microcoleus sp. S13_C3
AATCCTAACAAACCGCGTTTCATTGAAGACTTTACCGATGTTCCTCGGACTGACCCCGATGGCGACCCAAATCCTAACAAACCGCGTTTCATTGAAGACTTTACCGATGTTCCTCGGACTGACCCCGATGGCGACCCAAATCCTAACAAACCGCGTTTCATTGAAGACTTTACCGATGTTCCTCGGGAACAAGATGATTCTGCAACTGTCGATCTAATTGACCGCGACAGAAATGTTGGCGAAAATGAAACTACTCGCACCCTAAATCCTGTCGAAATTGTTCGCACTATTGACAGTGTTGGCCCGGTTGCTACCGCTGGCATTGTTGACATCATTGATGATTTGGGTACTCCAGAACTGATTAAAGCCGTTAACAGTTTTATCGGCACAATTGATAAGTTTGGCAATAAACCTAAGTCAGAAATTCAGTGGGGTACTCAAGGCAATGATTTCCTAAATGGAAAATTAAATCAGCCGAACCACATTTCTGCTTTAGGTGGCAACGATCGGGTATATGGCGGCTATGACAATGATGTAATCTATGGCGGTGCTGGCAAAGACACGATAGATGGGTTTGATGGTGACGATTATTTGACTGGCGGCACTAACAATGACGTGCTGTATGGCAACGGTGGTTATGACTTGCTCGAAGGTGGCAGTGGCCATGATTACCTTAATGGTAATAAAAATGGTGGGCCGGGGGGCTACCCTGACGAAATTGACACCCTTATTGGCGGTTTCGGAGCCGATACATTCGCAATTTTCGAGAAAGGCCCGGAGTTTAAAATGCCTTACTTAGATGGCTTAGGCGAGCACTCCTATGCAATTATTCAGGACTTTAAGAAAGCAGACGGAGATGCAATTTTGCTGGTGGGTAAAAAGCAAGATTACGACTTTGTATCGGGGGACGGTTATGGCAATAAGTTGATTCTCGACACGAAAATCTTTTATAAAGATGACATGATTGCCGTAGTTGCAGACACAATGGCTGCGGATTTAACCCTGTCGTTCGTCTAATTATATCTCTAGCATAACTGCTTCCCAGGCTCTGCCTGGGAACCGATGTCCAGAGGCTCTACATCGAAGAGCGAGCGGGAAAATAGGGAATCAAGTTTCAACGATTCAAAGCAATGTAGTAGCGATCGCACAGGTCGCTCAATCTCTACGTCCTGATTTTGAACAACAAGGAGCAACTGAAATGACAATTATTAATGGAACACCTTTCAATGACGATGGTACTTTCAATAACGGTCAATTACGACCCAAGTTAGTTGGTAAAGATCCTGAATTCATGCAAACCCCCAATGGCCCTGTATTAACGCTAGGAGATGACTCAATCTTTGGCTATGCAGGCAACGACATATTGTCGGGTCTTGGTGGAAATGACTATTTAGATGGTGGGTTTAACAACGACGTTCTCGATGGTGGCGTTGGTAATGATACTTTATATGGCGGCGTTGGCTACGATTATCTAGTTGGTGGCCCTGGTAACGATCGCCTGATTGGCGGTACTTTAGACGATGCTTTACTTGGCGGTACGGGCAACGACATTCTCTTCGGCGGAAGCGGTAAGGATATACTTACGGGTTACGGCTTTGGGCAAAATGAATTCGACACCCTCACGGGTGGCATGGAAAAGGATACCTTCGTGTTGGGTGACATAAAGGACAATAGCGTTTACTACCTCGGAAAGGGCTACGCCACAATTACAGACTTTAGTTTAGCTCAAACCGATAAAATCCAAATCAAAGGCCTTATCCAAGATGGTTACTCGCTTGAGCTTGGCAACTGGGGAGGTAGCAATGCCCAAGACACTGGAATCTTCTACAGGTATGATTTGATTGGTGTTGTGCAAGACCAAAATATTACCAATCTCAACCCAAATCAGGTGTTCCTCACCGCTAGCTAATTAATTGCCTAATTGAGGCAGCGCGATCGCTCTTTCAGTTTACAAAAAACTGAGGGCGATCGCTTTGTCTTTTATTGACGCTATTTGTTTTATACTGTCGCATCGGACTCCAGGGCTCAAACCTCGGCTTGATTATACGATCGCCAACCTAACTATGTAGAGATTTACCAAAAAACCGGATTTTTGCTGATTTTGATGATGCTTTGTCAGGCTGCGCCTGATTTTTTCCGATAAATTTAAAGCCTGAAGCTATTTATCAGTTCCTATAATACCTGATTTTATCTCCATTGCAGTTCAGGAGTTTTAGCAAGAAAATGATAACATAAAGCGAAAACCCACGAGTCAAAATCAATGAAAATTATTCCTAAATTATTAATCCTTTCTAGCCTAGCATTAAGTGGATTTCTAATTACGAGCCAATTAGTCAAAGCCGATTCGCAAGCAATTCTCACCAACCATCAATCCAAAATAGCTTCCACCGATGTTATTACCGCCCCAGGATTTGACATCAATCGGTTTGAGCAAAATATCAAGCAAACCCTTAATAACCAATCAATGGGTTACTCATATGCCATTGTACTCAACGGACAACTCAAAAAAAGCGGTGCAGGTGGCTATGCCGTTCTCCGACGAGATATCCCTAATAATAGTGGAATTTTCCCCGACCCCAAGGGAATCCCACAATACCCAACGAAGCGCATGAATATTGCCAGTATCACTAAACCCATTACCGCTACGGCTGTCCTGAGAATCATTCAACAGAAAGAAGCACCTAGCTATCCCAATCTCACGATTAATTCTACAATCGCACCTTTTCTTCCTACTACTTGGAATTTAGGCTCAGGTGTAAAAGATATCACCTTCAAAGAACTGCTATCACAATACAGCGGTATGAACCTTAATGGATCGGGAACCGAACTTAATCAGCTCACAGAATGGATTGCTCAAGGTGTAAATCGACCCAAAACAGAGTACAAATACCTCAATGCCAATCTCGCGATTTTCCGCGTTATTTTGCCCTACATGGTTTTGAATAATAGTCAAAAGGGCTACTACAGCAACCTGTACAAAACCAATCCCAAAGAGTTCGACAAACAAATGTCAAGAATATACAAAGATGTTGTTAAAGCTGAGGTCTTCGCGAAAGCTAAAATCAAAAATGCTGAGTTATACCATCAAACAACCAATAGCGAGGATGTGCTACCGCAACTTCCCACCCGATTGTATCACACAGTTGGGAGTATCCAACAGCCGAATCGAGCGGGATCTCTGGCAGGGGATTGGACGCTGATAGGTGGTGGAGGCGGATGGTATTTATCGGCAATGGATCTGGGAAGATTCTTAGCCTATGTGGGCTTTTCTAACGATATCCTGAATCAAAACACCCGTGATTTAATGTTTGATAAAAATAACTGTCCGGGTGCAAATTGCAGACCTCTTGGATGGCAACCTCCATTGGCAGGAAAACATGGCACTTATTACTCTCATGGTGGTTTGCTTTATTACGGTACTAAACCGAAAGAAAAAGAACCAGATTTGAGAAATGGGATGAACGGTGGTGTTGTTACATTTCCAAATGGAGTGCAGGCATCTTTATTGATTAATTCTCGCGGTCATTCTCCATCAGCCAAGCAAATTTTAATCGATGCGTTTGACAAAGCTTGGAGTAATTAAGTGCAGGTTTGAAAAACCCGGTTTCTGTAGCCAAAGTCTAACTCGAATATGCTTGCGCTCGTTATTCGAGTTAGACCTTGAACCCTAAAGCAATCACGGTTGATCGACCGGACACGCTCTGATACAATAAACTGCAAACCATGCTTTTCAACCTAAAACACGGCAGAAATACTCGCGGTACAAATTGCAACGCGGCATGAGATAATTGTTTTGCCGCCGCACAATTCCCATGCTGTGCAATTTGTAAATTTGCATTGAATCTAATTCAACTGGTTCGGCCGAATTAACAACTTTTTTCAAAGCCAAAGCTAATTCGGGATTTGGTTGCAAAATTTCCAAATGCTTCCGCAAATGACTGCTGTAAATTCCCGATTCTGATGCCGCATTTTCTAATAGCTGAGTTAATGAGATTTTGCCACAACTAATCTCATACATTGCCAATCTTACTAAATAAGGATGCCCGCCGATCGCACTTATTAACTCTTGCAATTGCCTCTCATCCCACTCCAAGCCGTGCACGCGAGCTAAATCGTGAATTTGCGGCCTCTCAAACTCCAGCAACTCAACCGGCACCCCCGCATTAAACGGAGATTGATTCATGTCCAAAGGAATATAAACTTCGGTAGAATGCGCCATTACCAACCGCAGTTTTTTCCAGATATCCGAAATCTTGGCTTTTTCGTGCCAGCTTCGCAGCATCCCCAAAAAGTCTTCAACTACTTCCGTGTAGGGAAATAGGCGATCGACTTCATCCAACCCCAAAACCACAGGCGCCGATGTTTCTGCCAGCAAATACTCTTCAAAGTAAACCGTACAGTTATCGTTGCTGCCCAAAATATCCGTATCCCAATATTCGTTTAACTTGTTTTCTAACTTTAGCTGTCGGCTTACCATCAAACACAGCCAGCGCAGAAATTTATCCAAATTTGTTAAGATTCCTCGGTCGGCAGCCCTCAAATCGATATAAACTGCGTGATAGTTTTCCCGCTCGCCCTGAGCTAAAATTCTGGTCATCAATGAAGTTTTGCCCATCATTTCCGGTGCTTTGATCCGAATCAGCGAACCGGGTTTCACAACTGTCTCGCAGCACAAAGATTCAATGTTGCAACGCTCTACATAAAAAGGAGAATCTAATGATACCGAACCTTCGGGAAATTGCAAATTTGCGCTCGCATTCAGTGTTGACGAGGGCTGATTTATGTTAGTAGATTGACGTAATTCTGGCGATGCAAATCTCCTTAGAGCTTCTTTGAAATTTTTCTTACTAATTTTTTCTCCTAACGCTTCTGAAAGCTTGTGCCACAATTTGTTACCGACATCTTTGTTGAGGTATTCAGCACTGTAGCCGTAAGTTTTGGCGATTTCCTCGTAACTTTTGCCTTCCCAAGAACCTTGAAGGACTTTCATTTCGATGTCGCTGAGATATTTGCCGGTGTTTTGAGCAAAAATGCGATCGGCAGATTCTTTGGTTTGGCTCCAAGAGAAGTCTAATTCTGAGTTCATGGGCTCGACCGGTAAGTACGTATATACGTAAGTATGCAGACTTTTACAAGATATCTATTGTTCCTGCATGGAGAAAGCCACCCTGACTTTTCCCTATTTTAACTGATTTAACCTGAGTTTTTACTGTCAGTCCTTGTAGAAAAGCCTGATTTTACTCCCCTGGTGGGTTTTGTTCTTAGGGAATAAACTGGTTTAGAAGCAACTTGATTGCCGATCGCCCGATCGCAATTATCGATCGCCTCACCAACAATAGCCGAACCTCGCCAACACCAGGGTATAAGGAGAAAAATTATGGCTGCTACCATTACCGTTAATAGCACAGATGACTCGAATATCAGGAATGCCGTCCTCACCCTCAGAGAGGCAATTCTGGTTGCCAATGGCACTCTGGATATTCCTGCTTTGACAGTGGCAGAACAAGCACAGATTAACGGTACATTGGGTACTGCAGCCGATCGCGATACGATCGCCTTTAATATCGGGGCGATCGGTTCTCAGCAATTAATTCAGCCTTTATCCGCACTGCCGCCCATCTCCGATCCAGTGATCGTCGATGGTTGGAGTCAAGGCGGCGCGGGCTATAACGGTTTGCCACTGGTGGAACTCAGCGGCAACCTCCCCGGAGTAGGGATTGTCGGACTTGATATCACTGCTGGGAAAAGTACCGTGCAAGGTTTAGCGATCAACAGATTTAGCTTGGCAGGCATCCGCTTGCAAACCAATGGCGGCAATGCGATCCTCAGCAACCACATCGGCACGGATCTTGCGGGTACGGTCGATCGGGGCAACCGCAGGGGGATCTGGATTGATGGCGTTCCAGATAATCGGATCGAGAACAACTTAATCTCCGGCAGCATCACTTTGCTTAACACCACTTTTGCGGTTGGTATCGAGATTTCCGGCATCGCTGCGCGCAACAACCAAGTAATCGGCAATCGCATTGGCACTGATATTACCGGTACTGTTGCGATCGGCCAAAGTACCAGCATTTTTATCCAAAATGCGCCTGAAAATCTGATTCAGAAAAACCTGATTTCTGGCAATGCGGGTGTTGGTGCGGTTGTTGGTAGCGGAATTGGGATCCAAGGCCCAACTGCCAGTCAAAATCGAGTTGTTGGCAACCTCATCGGCACTGATATCACGGGTAATGTAGCGCTAGGAAACAATTTGTTTGGCATCCTTATTGCCAGCGCTTCTAACAATATTATCGGTGGAACAACGCCTCAAGAACGCAATATCATTTCTGGCAGTCAGACTGCGGGTATTGCTTTTCTACAAGGGCCCGGTTCAGGCGTTATACCTGCTGCGGCAAACCGGGTTGTCGGCAACTATATCGGCACTAATATCACCGGTACTGCCGCTTTGGGAAATCTGATTGGCATCTTCATCGGTCTTGGCGAAACCAACATCATCGGCGGCGTGACACCGCAAGAACGCAATGTCATTTCCGGCAACCAAGTGGCCGTCTTATTCCAGGGCAACGAGACAACTGGCAACCGCGTTATCGGCAATTATATCGGCACGCAAGCTGACGGCAGCACTCCTTTACCCAATACCTTGTACAGCGTTATAGCTCAAGATACTGGTGTCAATAACCGCCTCGGCGGCACCGCAGGAGAAGGAAATACGATCGCATTTAATGCTAGTAACGGCATTCAAGTTACTGGTGGCAACGGCTTGGCAATCTTAGGCAATTCGATTTTTTCCAATAGTGTTTTAGGCATCGATCTCGATAACGATGCCGATCCCTTAACTGCCGACGGCGTTACCCCAAACGACTTGGGAGACTGGGATACAGGCGGAAACGGCTTGCAAAATTTCCCGGTGTTAACCTCGGCAACTGCTAGCGGCGACAACATTACCCTTAGCGGCACTCTCAACAGCATTCCCAATACGACTTTCCGCGTCGAATTTTTTGACAATATTGCTTTAGATCCCAGCGGTAACGGCGAAGGACAAACTTATCTCAACTTTGTTAATGTCACGACTGATGCTGCTGGCAATGCTAATTTCACATCGCCGCCTTTAACTGCAACAGGGGCGATCGTCACTACTGCTACTAACTTAACAACTAACGATACTTCGGAATTTTCTCAACCTTCCCCCGGCTTACTGGAATTTAGCAATCCCGCTTACACCGTGAATGAAAACGGTACAGTTGTAGGTACTGCAATTACCGTCAATCGCATCGGTGGTAATAAAGGTGCAGTTGGGGCAACGCTGACGCTGACGGATGGTACTGCTGTTGCTGCTGACTACACCAAGACGCCGATCGCAATTAACTTTGCCGCGGGCGATACGACACCAAAAATTGTTACTATTCCGATCGCCGATGACGCGATCGACGAAGCTGACGAAACCGTTAATTTATCTCTAACTAATCCCACGGGAAATGCTACAGTTGGCGATCAATACAACAATGCAGTTTTGACAATTGCAGATAACGATAACCCTCCAACTGTCAGCATCGCCCCCGCCACGATTAACCAAGCTGAAGGCAATACAGGCACAACTACCTACAACTACACCGTTAGCCTCTCCAATGCTTCTGGTTTGCCGATTACTGTTAACTACAAGACAGATGACGGTACTGCTACTACGGGCGATCTCGACTACGAAGATAATGACGGTAATCTCATCTTTAATTCGTCCGAAGCGCTAACAAAAACGATCACTGTAATTGTTAACGGCGACAAAAAATTCGAGGGGAATGAAACTTTCAGCGTTACCCTCAACAATGCCACCAACGCCACCATCAACCCCGCCACCAACCAAAGTACGGGCATTATTGTCAATGATGATAGTGATGACTCTAATCCCACTCCAACACCAACACCAACTCCGACACCAACTCCGACACCGATTCCGACAGAAACGCCAACGCCAACCCCAACTCCGACACCGATTCCGACAGAAACGCCAACACCAACTCCCACACCACTTCCGACAGAAACACCAACGCCAACGCCAACACCAACGCCAACACCAACGCCAACTCCCACACCGACACCGATTCCGACAGAAACGCCAACGCCAACTCCGACACCGATTCCGACAGAAACGCCAACGCCAACTCCGACACCGATTCCGACAGAAACGCCAACTCCGACACCGACACCGATTCCGACAGAAACGCCAACTCCCACACCGACACCGATTCCGACAGAAACGCCAACTCCCACACCGACACCGATTCCGACAGAAACGCCAACTCCCACACC
>NZ_JAUBPT010000017.1:66730-75438 GCF_036700905.1 Microcoleus sp. S13_C3
CCAACTCCCACACCGACACCGATTCCGACAGAAACGCCAACGCCAACTCCGACACCGATTCCGACAGAAACGCCAACTCCCACACCGACACCGATTCCGACAGAAACGCCAACGCCAACTCCGACACCAACGCCAACTCCGACACCGATTCCGACAGAAACGCCAACTCCGACACCAACGCCAACTCCCACACCAACACCAACTCCGACAGAAACGCCAACTCCCACACCGACACCGATTCCGACAGAAACGCCAACGCCAACTCCGACAGAAACGCCAACTCCCACACCAACACCAACTCCGACAGAAACGCCAACGCCAACTCCGACAGAAACGCCAACTCCCACACCAACACCAACTCCGACACCAACACCGATTCCGACACCAACACCGATTCCGACACCAACACCGATTCCGACAGAAACGCCAACGCCAACTCCGGCAGAAATTCCCACAGCAACTCCGACACCGACAGAAATTCCGACAGAAGATTGCCCTTGTAACTCTCTATCCCTCCCAAATCTCAACCAACCCAATCCTGTAGAAAAGGTAGTTGTCAATAGTACGATCGATCTACCCATCACAGGTACTGCTAGCAATGAGACATTCGACGGCAGCAGCAGCGAGGATTATTTCCAGGCAAAAGAAGGTAACGATAACCTGTTTGGCGGCGAAGGAAATGACTTTTTAAACGGTAACGAAGGCAACGACTTTATCTCTGGTGCAACGGCAGATGACTTGCTTTTCGGTGGCAAGAATCAAGACATTATTCTTGGTAATGAAGGAAGAGATACATTATGTGGAAATCGAGGACAAGATTCGCTCAATGGCGGAGAAGATAGCGACTTTATTCACGGCAACGAAGACTCGGATTTTTTGGATGGCGGCAAAGGAAACGATTTCTTATTGGGAGGTAAGGATAGAGATTTAATTTTAGGCAGTGAAGGCAACGATACTCTGTTGGGAAATTTAGGTGACGATACTGCCTGTGGTGGCGGTGGCAACGATTACTTGCAGGGTGATGAAAATAACGACCTACTTGATGGCTGTGAAGGAAATGATACGATTTGGGGAGGAAAAGACAATGATACCATATTTGGGGGAGCGGGAGACGACTTTTTAAGCGGCGATTGGGGAGATGATTTTTTAATGGGAGGAAGTGGGAACGATCATTTTCTGCTTGGGGCAGATTCAGGGATGGATATCATTCGAGATTTTGAACCCGGAAAAGATGCGATCGCCCTTACTAGAGGTTGGACTTCCTCTCAACTGTCAATTAGTCAAGCCAACAGCGACACCTTAATCCGCTTGACAGCAACTGGTCAAATTTTAGCTACTCTCAATAACGTATCTGTTACTCAAATCGAGCTGACCGACTTGAACCCACCTAAATTTTTAAACAGGAGTTTTTTATAATGAATGTTAGGGGAAATCGCCAAAGAATCAACCGACTTTTGTACACAAGTTTGACCTTAATTTCAGCTATCCTTTTAGGAGGCTTGGGAAAGCTTTCCGAGTCCAACAACAACACAGCTTTAGCGCAAGAAAACATCCCCATTAGTGGTAGTGGTGACGCGCAACTCCAGCCTCTAAAGCAATCCCTGACAGAATTCATGCGCCACCCCTGCGTCGGTGCGGCCGTACTCGGTGTTTCTGTTAAAGGTAAACCCGTCGGTGTGTGGGGTTTCGGGCGCATGAAAGGCAGACCTAGTAATAACTGGAATCCGGCTTGTGGCGACGGATATGCAGGCTCCTCTGGCTGCGATCGTACCGGCAGATACCCCCATGCGTATGGGCAGTATCAGCAAGCCTGTTACCTTTGCAATGGTGCGCTGGGCGCTTAAACACACGGCGCGCGATCGGGCAGGCTTAGAACTGACTGACGACCAAATTGAAGGGATGAAATTGTTCGATCCAGAGCATTATCCGCCGCTAATTCCCGGTTTGAACAAGCAATATCCAGTAGCGATTATCCCTGAAAACTTGCACGCCGTATTTTCGGGAAAAGTCAAATTTCCCGTTGCCGTGAAAGACAGCAAGTGTGCCAATCTCAACTCAGGATTTGCAGACAAACAGTGGCAAAACGTCACCCTCGGACATTTTTTGTCGCACCGATCCGGACTTCAGCGCAGCGCCCCCAGATATGCTGAAGATGTCACCGCAAATTTGCCTGTGCTTCGCAATCTAAAAACCCCAGCGAATTTTCAAGCACAAGAACAGCTACTTGTCAATGAGTGGGGCAGCAAATCTATCAGTTCAGCAAAAAATCAACTCGGCATTTCTCTTAGCGCGGGCTATTTTTTGCCAAGTCCTACTTTAGGAGAAATTATGCAGGTTTTGGCTGGCAGATGCCTTCAGTATCCTCTCGGCCAATATCACTATTCCAATACCAGTCCGGCATTTCCTACGATTATTTTGTAGCAGCTTGTGGCTTCCGGCAGATATGCTGCTAAGATGGGTAAACCAGAAACTCATCAAGGTTCGGCTTTGGAGGTTTTCTTTAAAAAGGAGTTAGGAATTTCTACTGCCGCTGACCGGGGAATTTTTAGGACCCAAGGAGTAGCAAATATGGTCGATCGCGAGCCAGAGAAACGCGCTTGGAACGGGAAGACTTACTATTGGCAGGGATGGGATGTGAAGCGGCCACACTGCATCTGGAAGGGTAGCTTCTGCGATTTTTCTACCTGGCTAAATCCGAAGCCGGGAAGAATAAATTGGTCTTGGAATTTAGGCATGGTTCCTTTTAGCAGCAGAAACACTGATTTGAGTCCCGGTACTGGTTCGCTTGCTGCGGAAGCGGAAGTTTTTCTCAAATTTATGTCAGAATATTGGGTAGCGGGTTATGAAAATAACCCGCGCATCGGAGAAAAGCGAAATAATCTTTGGAATCGATATACTGCCCACAACGGAGCGCTTGACGGTACTCATGCTTGGGCAATCCAGTTAGGGGGCAATAATAATCCGAAAGAGTGGAAATTGCCGCCTGTGGATGATAACGGTCGCATCCTTGATGATTTTGCTAATTTAAAGATGTATGCGGGTGTGTTGCCGGATGGAGTTGATATTTTTGTGGCTGTGAATCAGAATGCCGATCGCAAATGTGTTGAGGCTAAAAGCTACAATTGCGGGGATGCTTACGGACTTTTGGATAATTTTATTTTGTACGGTGTTTCTCAGGTAAATTGGAATCTCGTTACACCTCGTGCCGTTAAAAAATAAAAGTTATAGCGCTGTGAGGTGGGCTTTTTGTACTATACATTTTAACGGGTAAAAATATTTATTAACCGCAAAAATGCTGTAGACGCAGAGTTAAGTTGTTTTACCTAATTCAACCGAATTAGCGCTGCTGATAAGCTGTCCCGCATCTAAATTGTATTTTTGGAGCGGGCGAGATACCACAATAAATTTATCAAACTTGACTATAAAATTTAGATGCTTCTTAGCTGACCAGTAAAAAAAGGCAATTCTCTAACAACTCCCAACTCCCAACCTCCCAACCCGGAGAGTCACAAGTCATTCCTAATGCTTGAATCTAAAATGTATCAAAATTTATGCAAGAGTAATATAAGAACTCGTTACTCAAAAATTTATCCTGTTGGTGGCGCAAGGCGATTAAATTATTTTTAACGACTTAGGTGTTAAATCAATGCTTTTTGGGTAATCTACTTTTAGGCAACATTTGTTAAACTATCAGTGTCATTCTAGCATATTTTAGGGCAATGGTATTAGTTTAAACTGATTAAAAATTAGGCTGCGAAAATCCGATGATCCACAAGAAGAACCGCAAAAAGTTACCTTTATTGGCAGCATTCTTAGTCTCGCCCTTTATTTCTTGGTTCCTGAGTACGATCGCCCTATTTCTCAGTCTCTGGGTCATCATACCAGCACCCACGATGTTCCTGTACCCTTTGGCGGTGGGAGCACCAGAAATCAGTCCTTGGTTGGTTGGTATCAATACGATCGCCCTTCTGCTGAACCTGCTCAGACGGCATCAAGGCAAAGTCTACATTATTTTACTGATTTGTAACCTGTTCGCTCTAATCCTGGGCCTGCTACCCCTGATTCAGTTCCCAGCAGCCAATGCAGCCATAGCTACCCAAATGCAAGCAGTTCTAGGGGAAAACTATCTAGCAGCCGTTCCTCAACCCGATCGCGCGCAGCTACGCCCTCAACCGTTTATCCTCGCAGATGCGTTCCGAGGAATTCCCCTCAGAGAGGTTAGGATCGATCGGGCTATTGTATTTGCCAACCCTGACGGAGTTTCACTGCAACTAAATCTTTATCGGCCGATGCAAATTGGCAAATATCCCGCGATTATCACACTCTACGGGGGAGCTTGGCAAAGAGGCAATCCCGATGCCAATGAGGAATTCAGCCGCTACATAGCCGCTCAAGGCTATTGTGTGGTTGCAATTGCTTACCGCCACGCTCCCAAGTATCGATTTCCTGCTCAGCTTGAGGATGTACAAGCCGCTCTTTCCTATATCAGAACTCATGCTGGTGATTGGGAAATCGATCTCGATCGCATTGCTCTGATGGGAAGGTCTGCAGGTGCCCATTTAGCAATGCTAACTGCTTATAATTCTACTGTGCTTCCAGTTCGAGCAGTGGTCAACTATTACGGGCCAAATGACCTGATCCGGGGATACAATGACCCACCTTTTCCTGATGCTATAAATGTTCGAGCCGTCTTGCGTGCCTTTTTGGGAGGAACCCCAGACGAACTCAACGAGCTTTACCGTCGGGCTTCTCCCATAAATTATATTAAACCCAATCTTCCCCCTTCTCTACTGGTTTATGCAGGTCGCGACCATATCGTTCAGCCCAAGTTTGGTCGATCGCTCTACGAACGATTTCGAGCCACGGGCGATTCCCTACGGGATAGCTTCGCTTCACGGGCTATTTTGCTCGAAATTCCTTGGGCTGAACACGCCTTTGATGCAGTTTTTAATGGGCCGAGCAATCAATTAGCTTTGTACTACACAGAACGATTTTTGGCTCATACTCTGAAGTCTTCGGATTACCAACCAGTTAAATAAAAGTTTAAATTTTACTCATTTATCCTCAATAAACTGCGGCTATAACAGTTTAATAAGTTCCCCAATCTCGTAAAGATTTCTACGGCAAATTGTCGCACCAAATTTTAGAATAGTTGCCAGACTTTATTTATCATATAGCGGTTCTTAAGAAAGTGAGGTATGCCCCATGCCCTATGCCCCATGCCCCATGCCCCATACCCCATGCCCCATGCCCTATGCCCCATGCCCCATGCCCCATGCCCCATGCCCCATACCCCATGCCCCATGCCCCATACCCCATGCCCCATGCCCCATGCCCCATGCCCTGTTACACTGAAACCCTGCGGTTGTGTGCGCTTGGTGCGATCGACCTTTATAAAAAAAACATAAAATTCTGTAGCCTGCGATACATTTATTTAGTTAATGATTGTTTAAACTCTCCAAGTGTAGATTGTGTACTCTCCATAATTCTCCAAAACCCCTAAACGAGTGCGTTGTTTGCTGGACTGCGATTTATCGATCGTCGAACCGTTAAAAACCATAAGTAGTTTTGACCTGAATTCATCGGAATTGATTCGCACAAAATTTTTGAGCTGACCAGGGTGAAGATTAATTACTAAATTTGTGCAGTGCAGACATCTATAATGTGGACTCAAGTTTGTACAGGCTCTTGCCATCTATCTTCTTGCTAATAACCGAAATCCAACCGCATCTCACACTGGATTGTCACACCCGATGGACGGTGGCGAAGTGATTGAGCCTCGCTCCTCCAATCTTTTCGAGCCTGCCAAAAAAGGCATTCTCGCAAAAGTTAGCTTTGACAAAAAATATTGGGTAAATCTCATATAGCGGTTCTCAAAAAAGTGAGGTATGCCCTATGCCCTATGCCCTATGCCCACGGAGGCCTATGCCCTATGACCATGAGTACCTCATCTTTCTGAGAAAGGCTATATGTTGCACCATTCTCAATTAGCCTTTTATGAACAGGCTGGACGGCCTGTGAAGCGAGAAAATTGATCTCTTGTGGAACGGGCATCTTGCCCGTTCTTGAGAATGGTGCAAAACGTTGGGTAAATCCAACATATTCGTCAATAGTTAGACTTTTGCTAACATCTATTTTTTCTCAACTAATCGTCCCGCAATCCCAATAAAAATAACCATGAGTGGAAACGAATCGCGCGTTCAAGCAATTTCTCAAATCGTCAACCGCAAACTGATGCCTGGTCGGCCTCCCAAGCGGCTAGAAGATATGTGGGCCACAGACGTTTTTACTCTGAGCAAGATGCAAGAAAGTCTGCCCAAAAGCATTTTCAAATCAGTAAAAAATACCGTTCAAACAGGCCAAAAACTCGATGCTTCCGTAGCTGATGTAGTTGCAGTAGCAATGAAAGATTGGGCTATTTCCAAAGGAGCCCTCTACTACGCCCACGTATTCTACCCGCTAACCAACGGTACCGCCGAAAAGCACGATGGTTTCATCTCAGTGCAAGGCGACGGCTCCGTCATCTCAGAATTTGCAGGCAAAGTTCTAGTCCAAGGCGAACCCGATGGCTCCTCATTCCCCAACGGCGGCATCCGTTCCACCGCCGCCGCTCGCGGATACACAGCCTGGGATGTCACCAGCCCTGCTTATGTCATGGAAACAGACAACGGCATGACATTGTGCATTCCCACTGTTTTCATCTCCTGGACAGGTGAAGCCTTAGACAAGAAAACGCCGCTTTTGCGTTCCATTGCCGCCATGAACAAAGCAGCAACTCGAGTGTTAAAGCTATTAGGCAATACCGAAGTTGCTCCGGTAAATTCCAGTTGCGGTTCCGAACAAGAATACTTCCTGGTAGATGCCAATTTCACCAACAACCGCCCCGATTTACTGCTAGCAGGTCGCACCCTGTTTGGCAAACCTCCTGCCAAAGGTCAGCAATTTGACGACCACTATTTTGGAGCGATTCCAGAGCGCGTTCAAGTCTTCATGCAGGAAGTAGAAGAAAGAATGTACCGTCTGGGAATTCCTGCCAAAACCAGGCACAACGAAGTAGCTCCCGGTCAGTTTGAAATTGCACCAGTTTTTGAAGCTGCAAACGTCGCCAGCGACCACCAACAATTAACCATGACAATTCTCCGCAACACAGCGAAGAAACACGGTTTTATGTGTTTGCTGCACGAGAAGCCTTTCGCCGGCATTAACGGTTCTGGCAAACACGTCAACTGGTCGGTCGGCAATGCCACTCAAGGAAACTTATTAGACCCCGGCGATACACCGCACTCGAACATACAATTTCTAGTTTTCTGCGGCGCTGTGATTCGCGGAGTTCACAAATACGGGCCGCTATTGCGCGCGGTAGTTGCTACTGCCAGCAACGACCACCGATTGGGTGCAAATGAGGCTCCACCTGCAATTATCTCTGTCTATTTGGGTTCGCAATTAGAAGATATCTTCGGGCAAATTAGCCGGGGAGAAGTTAAGGACTCTAAATGTCGGGGAATTATGAACTTAGGTGTAGAAACACTGCCTACTTTCATGAAGGATGCTGGGGACAGAAACCGAACTTCACCCTTTGCTTTTACTGGAAACCGATTTGAATTCCGGGCAGTAGGTTCCGGTCAGTCTGTTTCCGGGCCGTTGGTGGCGATGAATACAATTCTTGCAGATTCTTTGGACTGGATTGCTAACAAATTAGAAAGCGATTTGGCTAAGGGGACTGAACTGAATGCTGCCATCCAAACCATTCTCAAAGAAGTGATGGACGAGCACGGTGCGGTTGTATTTGGTGGCGACGGCTATTCCGAAGAATGGCACAAAATGGCTGTTGAGGAACGGGGTTTAGCTAACTTGCGGACTACGGCCGATGCTTTGCCCGTGTTGAAGGAAGGATACATTGAAGACTTGTTTGAAAAGACAGGTGTTCTGACTCCTGTTGAATTGGAAAGCCGTTACGATGTTTATGCTGAGCAGTATTTGCTGGCAATTGAAGTCGAAGCAAAACTGGTAATAAGCATGGCCAAAACCATTATTTACCCCGCAGCTTTGAGGTATTTAGCTGAAGTTTCTGGAACCATTTCTAAATTGAAAGAGATTGGGATTGAACTGGAAAAGGAAAGTGCCGAAAAAGTAGCGGTGTTGGTTAAGTCAATGATTGATACTACGAGCAAATTGAGCGCGGCTTTGAGCAAGCACGATTTTGCTTCGACAGAAGACCATATGCAATATGCTTCGCAAACAATTCGTCCTTTGATGGATGAGGTTCGCCAGTATGCGGATGCTCTGGAAGGTGAAGTGGCTGATGATTTGTGGCCTCTGCCTACTTATCAAGAAATGCTGTTTGTTAAGTAATCGTAAATCAGGTTAATTTTCGGTGATATTTGTAGGGACACGGCAGTGCCGTGTCCTTACTTGTTTTTGAGCTTAAATGAGTGTGACGCTGAATCTGTCAATCGATTTTAGATTTTAGATTTTAGATTTTAGATTTTAGATTTTAGAATTGAAGCATTGACTTGCGCGAGATAAATTCGGGGGGAAAGTTTCATCGGATACAGGTTTTTTATTTCTGCGTCCTGAGTCTGCTTTCGGAATGAATCCGGGGGCTTGTATCCTGGATGCTTTCGGTCAGAGTCATTAAGGAATGAGAATTAAATAACTTCCACTCTTGAAAGTGGGATGGGCGTCCCGCCCGTCCAAAAAGGACGGGC
>NZ_JAUBPT010000302.1:0-3420 GCF_036700905.1 Microcoleus sp. S13_C3
AGGTCGGCGCACGACGCGCAGAAAAAACTGTTTCATAATCTACGCTCTAACAGCAACGGAATAGAGAAACGGGTTATCGAACTCGATATCGAAAAATGCTTCGACAGGATAAGCCACGCCAGCATAATGGAACGACTCATCGCCCCAAAAGGCATCAAGACCGGAATATTCCGGTGTCTAAAATCAGGAGTCAATCCAGAATTCCCAGAACAAGGAACCCCGCAAGGGGGTGTGGTAAGTCCATTACTAGCCAATATTGCTCTCAATGGGATTGAGGAAATACATCAATCAGTTCGTTACGCGGATGACATGGTAATAATTCTGAAGCCTAAAGATGATGCGGAGGCAATACTTGATAAAGTCAGTGAATTTCTGGCAGAACGAGGGATGAAGGTTAGTGAAAAGAAAACTAAGCTAACAGCTACGACAGATGGATTTGACTTCCTCGGTTGGCATTTCAAAGTGCAAAACAACGGGAAATTTAGATGCGTTCCATCAGCGGACAATTTTAAAGCGTTCCGTCAGAAGGTAAAACACATCGTTAACAACTCGAATTATGGTGCTACGGTCAAAGCTGAAAAATTAGCCCCTGTAGTTAGAGGCTGGAGAAATTACCATCGCTACTGTAAGTTGGAAGGGTCACGGTTATCACTGTGGTTTATCCAAAATAGAGCCTTCAAGGTATTCAATAAGGAATCGAAACAATCTCGCTACACCAGCAAGAAACTGCTTGATAAAGCATTTCCGACGGTTCCTTACTCCGAAAACAAATTTGTCAATGTCAAAGGAGAGAAATCTCCCTACGACGGAGATATAGCCTACTGGAGTGAGCGTAACAGCAAGCTCTATAACGGCGAAACCTCTAAAGCTTTAAAACGGCAAAACCATAAATGTGGAAAATGTGGCTTAAAAATGCTAGGCGATGAAAAGGTACAACTGCATCATGTAGATGGTTGCCATAGTAATTGGAAAATAAATAACCTTCTAGCGGTTCACTCTCATCTGCCACGATTATCTCCATATGAGCAAAGGCGCAAGCCAAGAACATCGGGAGCTGGGTGCGGGGAAACTAGCACGCCCAGATCTAACTGAGAGGGGCGGGGAATAAGCGCGACTTGAAAGGTCGTTTAGAACGGAGAGCCGACTCTCCTAGAGAATTCACACTCTCTACCCTCAGGTAAAAAGACTCTCAAAAAGAGTCTGGTCACGCCTAAGTAGGTAACGAAACAGGCGGAATGCAGACCACAAACGTAACCTTAACTAATAGCCTAAACTTGGTAAGGAGCAAGAGGGAGTTCTCCTAAGATGAACGAAAGTAAATTGATGTCTAAACTGCGTCATCGCCCAGAGAGCCAAATAAGGCTGATAGGCTCTAACCAAAAGGTAAGTGGGTAGATTTATAGTTTTATCTTCTATGAATCGTGTGAATACAATTCCCATCGCAGAAAAGTCAACATCTAACGGAGAACATAGACTAAACGAAACGACAAGATAAGCCCTACAGAGTCTATGGAAAGGTCGAAACCCATAGTAAGTTAACCGTAAGGGAGACAGAATTCTCTGGAGGGTAAAGGATGAGAGAAAAAGCAAATGCCTATCTGTAATAGATAGGATAGGGATTCAAACTTTGTCCCTGACCGAAAGGAATAGCAGACTTCTCTTGGGTCTTACGAGAAAAAGACTAAGCAAAGAAACTTAATTCAAGGACAAGTTAGATGATGTATGCAACTACAACAAACGGACTGAGAAAACCGTTGGAAAACTGGAGTCAGGTCAACTGGAGACAGGTAAATAAAGCGGTCAAGAATCTGCGTCAACGAATTTTTCTCGCGAAAAAACTTGGTAACTGGAGGAAGCTGCGAAGTCTCCAAAAGTTAATGCAAAGAAGTTACGCGAATTTATTATTGTCTGTTCGGAAAATTACCCAAACCAATAAAGGAAAAGCAACGGCAGGAATTGACAAAGAAGTAGTCAATACCCCAGAGCAACGAGTGAAGCTGGTAAACAACTGGAACGGCGGTAATCATCACCCTACAAAACGGGTGATGATTCCCAAAGCTAACGGGAAGAAACGACCGCTCGGAATCCCAACCGTGCGCGACAGAATCGAACAGGCAATAATAGTTAATTCACTAGAACCAGAATGGGAAGCCATTTTTGAACCAAATTCCTATGGATTCAGACCTGGTAGAAGTTGCCAAGATGCTATAGCCCAAAATTGGATAAGATTAAATGCAAGTCCAAATGCTAGAAACAATTGGGTTCTAGAAGCAGATATTCAAGGCTTCTTTGATAATATTGCCCATGAATCTATCCTGAAAGAATTAGGAAACTTTCCAAAAAGAGACCTAATTATAGGATGGTTAAAAGCTGGTTTTATCTTTGAAGGGAAATACAACCCGACAGAGATGGGGACACCACAAGGAGGGGTAATATCACCTCTTCTAGCGAATATCGGATTGCATGGATTAGAAAACCACATTAAATCCACCAATCCTAAATTAGGCGTGGTTAGATATGCTGACGACTTTGTAGTCACAGCCAGAGACAAAGGAAGTCTCGAAATCGCCCAAGATCAGATTAAGCAATGGTTATCAACAAGAGGACTTGAACTCAGCGCCCAGAAGACGCTAATAACGTCAATGGAAGAAGGTTTTGACTTCCTTGGATTCAACCACCGCCATTATAATGGCAAATTGCTGATTAAGCCTTCAAAGAAGAAAGTCCTCGACTTTTGTAAAAGAATTGGACGAGAAATCTCAGCAATGAATGGGTGTGAACAAGAAGTAGTCATAAAAAGACTTAATCCAATTCTGCGTGGATTTTCCAATTACTATAAAGGTGTTGTTAGCAAACAAACTTTTGAATACATCAAAAGTAGAACCTGGCAATACCTTTGGAGTTGGTCGAAGCGTAAACATCCTAACAAAAACACAAAATGGGTTCGGAAACGCTATTTCAAAACCATAGATGGTAATAAATGGACGTTCGCTACTATAACTAGCGACCGCCGAGGGAAAGAAAAGGATTTAATCCTCTACCCGATAGCGTACACGCCGATTGAACGCCATGTAAAGGTCAAGGGGGATGCGTCACCGGATGACCCCTCTCTCAGAGAGTATTGGGAAAAACGCCATCAGAAATATGGTAAAAGCTATTGGGAGCGCAACTCGCGCAACTACAAAATAGCACAAAACCAAAATTGGAAATGTCCAATCTGTGGCGAATCTTTATTCAACGGAGAGGAGTTAGATACCCACCACATAGTTCCTGTAGCTCAAGGCGGAGATAATTCGGTCAAAAACCTTCAGCACTTGCACCGAGCGTGCCATATACAGGAACATTCAAAATCCAAGTCGATCGCTTGAAGTAAGGCTTGAGCCGTGTGAGTGCGAAAGTCTCATGCACGGTTCTTAGGGG
>NZ_JAUBPT010000303.1:0-3401 GCF_036700905.1 Microcoleus sp. S13_C3
GTATTTTTACTTATTCATTCGGGCCTAGCAATGTACTATACTATGTAGTGTTATTGAAGTGCGGAGTGTGGGATTAAAATAAAAGTAGAAGCTCCCGATTGTGAGTTGAGTTTACAGGGTATTCAAGCAGAAGGGTTTAAAGTTTCTTATTACCTTGAAACATTGGCAATTAGTCTGAATTCAGAGTTATTGTGGAATAGCAGTTGTATCAAGTTAGAACTAATACAAATTGACGAGAATGGGGAGCTGATAGAAGAAAGCGTAGAGGTTCTTCATGCTAGTCAGAAAAACCACGTTCTCGAACACGCTAATTGGATTCAGAAACGTCAGCAAACAGCGGTGGTTGACGGTTTGGAGCTTTGGAACCGTCGAGCTGAGTTATTCTCCAGCCTGGAATTTTGCGATCGCGTCCGCCAACAAATAGAAAGCCTTGTCGATCCGAAAATGTTACGACAAGTTGTCAGAAAGTTATTTGAGCTTGATGAATTATCCAAAAATTGGACAGACGGAGCGCTAAATTTGGATAATCTTCCTAGTAAGGCATCTCCAGAGAGTGAGTCAAGGCTTAAGGAGTTTAGAGAGCAACTAAATATTCAGTGTCTTGACGGGAAAAAGCGTATTTTCAGTTTACACGTCCGCATGACATACAAAGTTTGGCGACTCCATTTCTGCACAGAATTAGGGCCCGGAAAGATAATCATTGGGTATATTGGCCCCAAAATAAAATAATTTATAGCGAATTGTACTCGCAAATCCCAATGAACAGACATCTGGGCCAAATTAACTTACTCAGAATTTCATCTGCGTTCATTTGCGTTCATCTGCGGTTAAAAATCCAAATTCTGCTAAACTTATTAATAACCATAAAAGCCTTGCTTAATCATAATGCAAAAAGTACAAGCAAGAGATATCAACCTCCGCTATCTAATCGATAACTTCGGCTTGCAGCGAGTTCGCAACAGCGAATTTTTCCGAGAATGGCAAGAAAACTTACCCGAAGTAACAGACTCAGAAAAACAATTGCTCGATCGCGTCCAAGACATATACTTCAACTTGGTAGACACCCCGCCTGTATTGGAAAATGCAGTCAAGCTAACAATTATCAGCCCCATTTTGTTTATTGCCGGTCTGTATGAGTCTCCTTTTCAAGTCAAAGCCGAAAAGTCGATTGCTATTCAAGAGGAAGACGAAGGCAGAATCATCGAAGGCAGAATAGATATCCTAATTATGAAAGCAAACTTGTGGGTGACAGTAATTGAATCCAAACAACTTTCGTTTTCAACAGACGAAGCACTCGCACAACTCCTGACATATATGCTGGCATATCCGAACCCAGAAACTCCTACTTTTGGGATGATTACCACAGGTGCTAACTTCAATTTTGTCAAGTTAGTTAGAGGGGAAAGTCCCCAGTATGCGCGATCGGCTGAATTTGTTATTTCCAATCCCGGCAATGAATTGTACCGCGTTTTGCAGATTTTAAAACGCCTGAGTCAACTTCCAGACTAGCAATAAAAGCCATTTTGAGTTATCTTTCAAAACAGACAATCTCTAATATCTCAAATTTCAAACTAATGTGAGCATGGTAAATTACTGGATAGTCGGCGCTGTGGCAATAGCTTCTGTCTGCTGGGCAGAAATAATACGAGACTTTTATCACGTCGTGTCCCATTATTGGGCACCCCTGCAAAAGCTGCACACTTGGCATCACCGCGTTTTCCGCCCGAATTTGACCCCCGTCAGCGAGACAATTTACAAGCAAGCACACTGGCGTCACGACGTGCCCGAAGCTGCGGCGATGATGGTTTTGGGGTTGTTGCTGTGGGTTGTAGCTTATTTTGGGCTACCGGAATATCACTGGGGCGCAGCAGCCGGTTGTATTTATACTTTAGGCTTTTTGTTGAGCGCGATCGCCCGTGGGTGCGGCATCAAAGGTGCAGACGAATTAACCGACATCACCCACCAACCGGGAGATTTCCTTACTCCCCCTGGCAAGTGGCTAGTTAATAAACCTTATCACTGGCGGCACCACTTCGACAATCAAAATGCTTACTATTGCGGTACTTTCACCTTAATAGATAAACTTATGGGTACAGCACTTTCTCTCAAAGGCAAAACTGTAGCCGTCACCGGTGCATCGGGAACTTTAGGGCGTTTGCTACTCAAACACCTGCACAAAGCTGGTGCAAAAGTGATCGCCCTCTCCTCTGGAAATGAGGAAATTACTTTGAATTTAGACGGCGAACATTTACCTGTAAAAACCGTAACTTGGCAAGCTGGCCAAGAGGCAGATTTAGCAGAATTGTTAGAAAAAATCGATATTCTCGTCATCAATCACGGGATTAACGTACAGCGAGAAAGAACAGGAGAGGCGATCGCAAACTCATACGAAATTAACACTTTTTCCGCGTGGCGGCTGATGGAACTCTTTTTCTTAACAGTCCGTACTAACGAAAACATTGCTTGCAAAGAAGTCTGGATCAACACTTCAGAAGCAGAAGTAATTCCCGCTGTCAGTCCCCTGTACGAACTCAGTAAGCGCGCCCTGGGAGATTTAGTCACCCTGCGCCGGCTAGATGCACCCTGCATCGTTCGCAAACTGATTTTAGGGCCGTTTAAAAGCAACTTAAACCCGATCGGCATTATGTCTCCAGATTGGGTAGCGCAGCAAGTTGTCAAACAAGCTAAAGCTGATGCCCGCAATATCATCGTGACAATTAATCCTTTGACTTTTATCGTTTTTCCAGTCAAAGAGTTTTTTGTTTCTCTCTACTTCCAAATGTTCAGCCGGAAAGCGATTTCAGAGATAAAGGAAGCTGCGGCATCTGAAAAATCTAGCGCGGAAGCAAAGATTAATTGACCAACTAAGCTGTTCTCCATTTAAATTGTGTGTCAAAAATCACTCAAATTATTGTGGGATGGGCTTCTAGCCCGTCCCGAATATGCAATTTAAACGCGCAACAGCTTAAAACCGGGTTTCCGCAGGGGCGGCGGCTGTGACTGTCCGCCCTGCTGCTAAATTCCACAAAACTAAAGCCTTTGTCACATCGTCACGAGTAAGCTGACGCCCCCACTCCCACAGCCGCAAACCCACTCTTCTAACTCATTGGGCCAAAACCGTTGACGGGGAGTGGAATCGAAAGCTGTTTCGGGCCCCATTCCGAACAGCGTTATGTTTACTGATATAAATTATTGAATATTATTACTAACTATTGTCTCTCCTGATTCACTTCTATCCGCACGGGGTACTGTACGCTGCCCGTTGCGGGTGCGGAATGTGGGTTTCAACTATGCTCGTTGGTTAGTTGATACGTCCAGGACTCATAAGGATCGCGAATTAAATAACTTACAATTTTAATTGTTATTGTGGGATGGGCGTCCCGCCCGTCCAAAAAGGACGG
>NZ_JAUBPT010000304.1:0-3368 GCF_036700905.1 Microcoleus sp. S13_C3
TGTTTCATTCTCACCAAAAACGAGGTTTTTGTAGGGGTAGTGCTACCCCTACTCCCCGTGCCTACCCCCGCCACCAACCATCGAATGGGGGTTTCAGGCCAAAAGGGTCGGCACTCTTGGCACGGCCCCTACCAAGAATGAAACCGCCCGACCTCTCCCCCTCTCCCCCGATCCCCATCGGACCCTCTCCACCCATAATTTGAGTTTTTTGGTGAGAATGAAACAGCCCCCCCATCCCCCACACCGTTGAGGCGCGCTACAATCAAAAATCGATCGACTTAGCACTCAGACTCAGAGAGTGCTAAATTTGCTAATGTAAGCGATTGGAGACAAACATGACCAAAATAGTTGCATTTAGCGACAAATCTCGCCGGGCACTAGAACGCGGCGTCAATCAACTCGCCGATGCTGTCCGCATCACCTTGGGCCCGAAAGGCCGGAACGTCCTATTGGAAAAGAAATACGGCAGTCCCCAAATCGTTAACGATGGTATCACCGTTGCTAGGGAGATCGAACTCGAAGACCCCCTGGAAAATGCTGGCGCTCGCTTAATTCAAGAAGTCGCCTCCAAAACTAAAGATATCGCAGGCGACGGCACAACAACCGCAACGGTTATAGCTCAATCCCTCATTCGCGAAGGTTTGAAGAATGTCGCAGCAGGCGCAAACCCAGTCGCGCTGCGCCGGGGTATTGAAAAAACGATCGCCCACTTGGTGCTGGAAATCGAGAAATTGGCCAAACCCGTCGAAGGAAGCGCCATTGCTCAAGTCGCCACTGTCTCGGCCGGTAACGACGAAGAAGTCGGCGCCATGATTGCCCAAGCAATGGAAAAAGTCACCAAAGACGGCGTAATTACTGTAGAAGAGTCGAAATCTCTGACAACAGAATTGGAAGTTGTCGAAGGGATGCAGTACGATCGCGGATATCTTTCTCCGTATTTCGTCACCAACACCGATCGCATGGAAGTGGAGTACGAAAACGCTCGCATCCTGATTACCGACAAAAAAATTAGCTCGATTCAAGAACTAATTCCAGTTCTCGAAAAAATCGCCCGCACAGGTCAACCGCTGCTGATTATCGCCGAAGATATTGAAGGCGAAGCTTTGGCAACTCTGGTAGTCAACAAAGCCCGCGGCGTATTGAACATCGCAGCAACCAAATCTCCTGGTTTTGGCGATCGACGCAAAGCTATGCTTCAAGATATCGCCGTACTCACCGGCGGTCAACTGATTTCTGAAGAAGTCGGACTCAGCATCGATACCGCAACCCTAGAAATGCTCGGTACCGCCCGCAAAATTACGATCGACAAAGAAAACACGATCATTGTTGCTGGCGAAGAACACAAAGCTGACGTGCTAAAACGGATCGAGCAAATCCGCAAGCAGCTAGAAGCGACGGATTCCGACTACGACAAGGAAAAGCTAACCGAACGCATCGCCAAACTCGCCGGCGGCATCGCTGTAATTAAAGTCGGCGCAGCTACCGAAACCGAGCTCAAAGACCGTAAACTGCGTATTGAAGACGCTCTGAACGCTACTAAAGCTGCTGTGGAAGAAGGTATCGTTGCCGGAGGTGGCACGACGCTAATTCACCTGATTACAAAAATAGATGCGATCAGAAATACTTTAGACACCGAAGAACAAGTAGGCGCTGACTTGGTGAAGAAAGCTTTGGAATCACCTTTGCGTCAAATCGCTGATAATGCCGGCGTTGAAGGTTCGATCGTCATCGAGCGAGTGCGGGCGAGCGAGTTCAACGTTGGCTACAACGCTCTTACAGACGTGTACGAAGATATGATTGCCGCCGGGATTATTGACCCGGCTAAGGTGGTGCGATCGGCTTTGCAAAATGCCGGTTCCATTGCTGGTATGGTGTTGACCACTGAAGCTGTGATTGTCGAAAAACCCGAGAAGAAAAAAGCCGGCGGCGACATGGGCGACATGGGCGGCATGGGCGGCATGGGCGGCATGGGCGGCATGGGCGGCATGGGCGGCATGGGCGGCATGGGCATGATGTAGTCTTCAGCCATTAAGCACCATGCGTGTAAACAAGCGGGTCTTATGTACTACCCGTCTACTGTTTGACGATTAAGGCAGCTTATCCCCCCGGCATCCCCTGATTGTCCGGGGGGATTTTTCATTCTCCTGTAGGGGCAATCCCCCCGTGGTTGCCCCAATCCCCCCGTGGCTGCCCCAATCCCCCCGTGGTTGCCCCAATCCCCCCGTGGTTGCCCCAATCCCCCCGTGGTTGCCCCAATCCCCCCGTGGTTGCCCCGATATTTGAAACACCGATTCCCTCGTCTGTGGGGGGTAGGCACGGGGAGTAGGGGTAGCACTACCCCTACAAAATCCCGATTTTCGTGAGAATGAAACCGCCCTGCTTCTTAAGGGAGATGCAATGGGGCTTGGCATTAAGCTATGGGCGATAGTTCTCAGGGATTTTAAGCTGAAGTTGACAGCTATGCAGTGCGCGCCCTCTCGGTCAACTAAAATCCTTCCCAGAAACCCCGTCTCCCCCTCTCCCCTGATCCTTTAAGACGAGGGAGTTACATTGTTGCTGTGCAAGTCTTGAGGAGATTGAAACAGAGTTTCGAGATAAACTCTCGCAGCTTGGCGATAACTGCGCGAAGCTTCAGGCGTACCGCTATCGGCATTCTGCAACAAAAACAGCGACAGGGCCGCGCAAAATACTCGGTCTAGATCCCATTCGGGATGGGTTTCCAGGTAAGTTTTGAGAGAATCGTGCAGCGTTTCGGGAATTTCAGCAAAAATACTGACTGTTGGGTTCATCATTTTTTTTAGTCTCGCTAATAAATTGAAAACAGAACCCCCCTTCGGCCGGATACAGGTGCAGGCACAGCCGAAATCAGAGCGCTTTTTTTTAGGTCGGTCGCATCATTGTGCGCTATGAGGGGGTGGGTTTGTCAATGTTGCGAAATATTACAAACTCCTTTAGATAAAAAAAAAGTTTACCAAATAATCAGCTTTTTAGGGCATTTTTTGTTACATATCTTTATGTGTCGGGGGGTTTATGAGGAATTAGGCAGCAAGTTAAGGAAATCCCCAATTCCGCAGCAAGAGGCTACGGTGCCGTTAATTTCTGTGGAAAACTTTGTCGAATCTGTGGAAAACCTCCGACTTGCCTGTGGAAACGCTGTGGAATGTTTAGGGAAAAGTCAGGGAAAAAATAAGAATTGCAAAGGGCATGGGGCATGGGGCATTGTTGACTGTTGACTGTTGACTGTTGATTAATGTTAAGGGCATGGGGCATGGGGCATGGGGCATTGTTGACTGTTGACTGTTGACTGTTGACTGTTGATTAATGTTAAGGGCATGGGGCATGGGGCATGGGGCATGGGGCATTGTTGA
>NZ_JAUBPT010000305.1:0-3347 GCF_036700905.1 Microcoleus sp. S13_C3
AATGCTTCGTACAACATTCTCAGAAAAGCAATCCCAAATGCGTTCAGCAATGGGATAGGGAGCTGCGTAGTTCAGCCAAGGCGGGTTAATCCGCTCAAAGTAAAAGCGAAAGGGGAGGGACTCGAAGCCTCCCATGTCTATAAATGACTATACTTTTGCCAGCTATTAACAATACATAACTTTTCAAGCATAATGCTCAACTGTTACGAAGCAAACACTTCGACTACACCTTGACAGGTCTAGTCATCCAAGCCTGACCTTTGACGAGTGAAGTCCTCACTATCAACTTAAATATTCATTTTAATATTTATTTCAATTTTATTGAATTGGCTCAACACCCATTGAACCCAAATACCAATATTTTTAAAATTAATTAGTAGATACATCATCCAAATAATTATAGTTTTCCTGCCTTTATGGAGGACTATAATTAATAGTTATCTTGCCAGATAGGTGAATAAAAAATTAATTACTATCCGCGAAATCTTGCCTTTTTATCAATTCCAAAGACTCTTGCGTCACCCGACCAGCCATTGCAGCTAACTGCAAGCTCATAAAAGCATTCAAATCTTCCAAATCACACTTGGCTGAAGAAAAAATCTTCTGCATTTCATTTTCTGCTTCCAAACTCAGATAGCCAGCGGCAATAGCTTGTTTTACAACTTCACGAACCTGCACTGTAGAAATGTCCCTTACTAAATTTTAACTAATCAAAAGCCAACTAATTACTAAAAGGAAGTTTCGGAAGCCGTCTCGCCAAAGATTTCAAATTTTTTCAGCTCACGAGACTCTTGTTTCACTCCTCCGGACATAGCTGCTAGTTGCAAAGCCATAAAAGCATTTAAGTCTTCCAAGTCATATTTGGTGGTAGTTAACATCCGCCGCAGTTGATTTTCGGCTTCAAGGGTTAGATAGCCTAGAGCCAGAGCTTGCTGGGCGAGGTCGCGAATTAGTACCATAACACTTCGGGATTTTATTGGTTCAAGCCTAAGTATCAACTTTTTTCACAGAATCAGCAGTGACGGCTATTGCTCGATCGGTGTGACATTGTGACGGGCCACTCGTGACAGCCGGAGTCGCAGAGTGTGACTAATTATTTGCAAGGTTGTGACGGCGATCACACGGGGGATGCCAGAGGAGGAGTGGGGGAGGGGGAGAGGGGGAGAGTGGGGGAGTAGGACAGTGGAGGAGTGGGAGAGCCCGATCGCGACAGAGTGGGGAAATCTTCCTTCAACATCTGACTAATGATTAATGACTAATGACTAATGACTACTGCCTTCTACCTTCAGAAGACGCTCAACGTCTATAATCAGCAAGTTAAATATTTACGGCAAGACATATGGAAGCACCACATAAAGATTTGCTACAACAAATAGCCCGACTATCGCAAACTTATGCTAATTTGGCCGATCGCCTATCAATGGCAGCAAAACAACTGCAAGACTCCGGCCTTCCTCCCTCCGACAGCTTGCTGCAAGAAGTTGCCGCCTACAGTCGCAACTTTGCCGCAGTCCAAAAACAAGCTCTCGAAGCAAACAAATCCGCGATCGCCCCAGGAGAAATTACTTCCCTCAAAGACATTCAAAACTTAGTCGAGACTGCCTCCGCTTCTGAAGGTAAAGCAGAAATTCGCGATGCAGCATTGAAAGTGATCGATCGAGTATTGGCGATCGCCCACCGCGAACAAAGCGACTTCGCACCCTTACAATCAGTTCATGCCAGAGCCCGCGAACTGCAGCGCGCGATTTCCGAATCAACCCCAACTCAACTGCATTCCGACGCAGAATCCTTAGTCAGCGGCAAACACCCAGTTTCCGCAGTCCTCGCCTTGGTGGAACAGCAAGACAAATTAGACGACGAACAGTGGGTAATCCTCGAAGAAACAGTCAGCGCCGCTTTTGGCAAACAAATAGCCGTAGCCATTTCCAGAGGCAAATTAACCATTGCTGAGATGGTAAAAGCAGCACCTGCAAAAGTCGAACCCGCATTTAAACCAGCGCCAGAACAAAAAATCAGCGCCGAACCTTTGCCAGAAGTGATTGTCATCCCGTCAGGAAATGTGGCGCCGAAACAAGTTACAGTTGCGCCACAGATCCAGATTTTGGAATCCCCCGCACCTTCGGCCCCCATGCACGAGGTGATTATTGTTCCCAGCGTAGAAGTACCTAAGTCTCTTCAGACAACCGGTTCCGGGAACATTGTTTTTGGGGCCCCCCGGAACCTTCAACCAGCGGTGGCAGTAGAGGGCGGTTTGGGAATCAAAGTTTTGGTGCACATTCAGGGGATTGGCGATCGAACTTTCGGTGCTCAAGAATACGCGGGTTCTAAGGGTCAAGGGCGGCGCGTCGAAGGATTTGCGATTAATATCGATCCGCCAATTCCCGGCTTAAATGTCGAGTACATGGCTCACGTCGAAGGTGTTGGCGATACTCCTTGGCTCAGCCAGGGAGAATTGGCAGGTTTTCGTGGTCAAGCGAAACGAATTGAAGGATTTGCCGTGCGATTGAGCGGGCCGCAAGCTGATAAGTACGACGTATTTTATAGCGCTCACATTCAGAATATCGGCGACACCGACGTGTCCTCCAATGGCGAATATTGCGGTACTCGCGGTAAAGCTTTGAGAATAGAGGGTATCAAAGTTTGGATTGCGCCGTCTGCCAGTGCCCAAAAAGCTGCACCTGTGGGTTTAAAAGTGTTGGCGCACATTCAAGGAATTGGCGATCGAACTTTTAGCGATCGAGAATACGCGGGTACTAAAGCTCAAGGCCGCCGCGTGGAAGGATTTCAAATTAAAATAGAGCCTCCCGTTGCCGATTTAAATTTGCAGTACATGGCTCACGTTGAAGGAGTTGGCGATACTGCTTGGATCTCGGAAGGGGAGTTAGCTGGATTCCGGGGCAAAGCGAAGCGCATTGAGGGATTTGCTGCGCGGCTGACTGGGCCGCAAGCTGATAAGTATGACGTATTTTATACGGCTCACATCCAGAATGTAGGTGATACTCCTGTTACTGCTAACGGTCAATATTGCGGCACTCGCGGCAAAGGTTTGAGGGTTGAGGGGATGACGGTTTGGGTTGAGCCGAAAGCGTAGGAATTGAAAATGAATGGAAAAAATTAAATTGCATTTTCCATTCATTTTGTGTTTTTATATCATGTTTAATTGGTTCGTTTTTGTAAAATTGGCGACCTCGTAGGGGGGGGTTTACCACTATCTACGCCAAAAACTAATCATCCCATAAACCCGCCCCATCTCTCAACAGTAAACCTCTACCTACATTTTTCCCCTTAGGAGCGCGAATTAAATAACTTACAATTTTAATTGTTATTGTGGGATGGGCGTCCCGCCC
>NZ_JAUBPT010000306.1:0-3185 GCF_036700905.1 Microcoleus sp. S13_C3
TACTTAACAGAATCTCGCTGACCACACAACCACCCCCAAAGTAGCGGCACCTTTTCACCCAGTCGCACCGATCGCACCAGAGCAACTTCAGGAAATTGCCACGCTAAATCTTGGCGAGCACGATTGATAATGGGTGACTGTACACGATTGAGATGAGCAAGCCGAAGGACGAGTCGGCGAATTTCGACAATCGTTTGCGATCGCACTTGGACAAATCGCCAAGGAACTTCAAGAAAATCCCAACCGTAAATTGCCAGGGCAAGAGCGTCAGCATCGTCATCTTTATCAGGCAGTCCCAAATGGTGCTCACGAAAACTCCTCAATTCCTTGTGACCGACTAGCCGCACTTCTACACCAGCCCGCGCAAGCTGTGTTCCCCAAAGGCGAGAGTAATTTACCCCCGTCGGCTCCATCACTGCGATCGTGTTATCTGTATCCCCGCCAATCAATGCCAGCAATCCAGCAATTCCAGAAGCTGTAGCATCAAACTTATGAAAGTCAGAATCATAATAAAATTGTCGAGGTTCAGTTGGTTTCTCTAGCAAAAGGCAAGCAGAAACTGAAGCCTTGCTGATGTCAAGTCCAATAATTTGCATTCAATTTTTACAGGTGATAATTTCCAAATCCCCATAGCAAAGCTTATGAATCACCCAAAGGCCAGAAGCCTAATTCACTCTTAAAGCTATAAATTGCAGGGGAAGATTGCAATCAATCAACAAGTAACCGAGCTTATGAAAGTAGAAAAGCCATTAAAGCTTGTTTCTTCATTAAAGCCCTAAATTACAAATTGATTGATGACGGATGATTTGGACTCAATCCGCTACTCAAAACGAGTTTCGGCCGCCGAGCCACACAGCCATCATCAGGCGGTTATTCAGATGAGAAAGGAATCGCAAAATTATGCCAAGCTTCAAAGGAATTCTGGGCTTGAGTCAAAATACCACCAGAAACAGCATTATCCCAATCAAAATCACGGGGAACATCCGAAAGCTTGGGAGGCTTAACTACTAAAAACTCCCCCAACAAATCCTCCAAAAACCAATCATCCAAACACAAAATATCCCAAATCTGAGTAAGAGATTTAAACTTGCGGACACGCTGACCTAAACTAAGAAGCCAACCACCAGCAGGAGATTTACACAAATCCAAACAAGCAGCTTGAGCAAGTGCTAAAACTCTTTTAAAACTCGGACGGGCAACAGGATTAATATCTTTAGCTCTATTAATGGTTTCAGTTTGAGCGCGAATCCGATCACGCATCTGCTCATTATCCTCACGAAGCCGTGCAATCTCAGCTTGAGCAGCAACTAACTGAGATTGCAAGTCAAGTTGTTCCATAATTAAAACTCATGAGAAGAACGTTGAGAATCAAAAGGGATGGGGTCTACTTCCACCTCCTCATCATCATCCTCGTATTCGGAAAGAGTCTGCCAATTTTTAGAGTAAACAGGAAGGGAAATCCTAAGAGTAGTCATTGCAGTAATAGATAATTGGTAAAGAAGCGATCGCCCTTTATCCTTCAAAAAACGATCGCGCAAAGGAGCAAGATAGCAAGCTAGATGGAAGAGAAAATCAAAATACAGCATCACCTCCTGGAGGCGATCGCCCTGAATGACTACTGCTGACAGAAGCAATATCATCAGTTTGCTCGATCGCCTGCGGGGGAAACTTGGGAGGCTTAGGACCAGGCAACCGTACAAAAATCCCTGTATCAGGCGGTTCATACCAGTCAGAAGGACAAGGTGCCCAGTAAACCATAGAATCTAGGGAAACTTCCACAGGCTCAAGATTCTCAGCATCCCAAGCAGCCATCGCCTCAAAAAAGTCATCAAGGGAGTCAAAATCGTCAGGGTCTGGCGGTTCATCAGTGGCGACTATCTCGAAATCAAGCAAATTCAGTTGCCCGTCGGCATCAGCCTGATAATGAATTTCAGGGTGTGGAGGAAAGTAGCGAGCCAAAAATCTATCAGAAAAAGTGACACCGGGGGAAGTTTTAGCTGCTGGTGCGATCGGCTCCTGAACTAGCTCGACTTCGACACCAGGGGAAGTTTTGGTCGCTGGTGCGATCGCCTCCTGGACTGATTCAGTTTCGACAGCGGGGGAAATTTTGATCGGCGGCAGGAGCGGAAGTTCAACGCCAACAATCACATCAATCCAATTTTGGCGGCACCGTCGATCGCCCGACGGGACAACATTGAGCTCGCGGGCGATCGACTTGAGTTCGCCAAAGGTTTTTGCTTGAAGCTGTACGACAGTGTAGGTGTACATGATTTGAGGGAAAAGGCTTGAGGGTTCGAGCACAAGCCCAACGAGATTTACAGGGGTATCTGAATATAGATGAGATACTAACAGTAAGGTGTTTTCACAGAATCTTCATAACCCATATGCTCGGCTCGGTGAAGCCACCTTGTGTTGTGTCTACCTACCAGAAACAGTTTCTACTAAATTTTGCCAATTGTCAAGCAACTGTTTCTAGAAAGTTTTGCTATATTATGAAAAGAAAGCGTCAAACATCATCAGAGGACGAATCTCCACTAAAAATGCTTAGAGACCAGCTAGATCTATCTCAAGAACAGTTCGCTCGACTAATAGGGGTCTCTTCTAAATCAGTAAGTAACTGGGAAAGAGGAGTAACCCCAGCAAGCTTAGGAATTGCTCAAATCAAAGCATTAGACCGCTTGCTACGTTCAAAAGGATTATCGATTCAAGGACTGCCTGACAGTTTCGGTCCACCAAAACAATCAACAGTCTTAGAAGAAACACATAACTAAATAACCAACTCCCGCACCATCGGGACGAACATGAGAAACAAGCTACTGGATGAAACAACAGCAGCTTTTCCTTAATTAATTACTGGCGACACCTGCCAGGGGAAAAATAAAGGGGCTGTGAACGCTGAGAAAGGACTTGACACTCAGAGTCACAGGGGGAAGGTACCAGGCCCTAAGTCCAAAAAAGAACATCCATCCCATCAAAGTGGTGCGACTGGGGGCGGAGAGCATGCCCATAAACCGTAACAATGTCGGGATGCCATCACCGGCTGACAGGTGATCGGGAATGCCACTTAACTTAACACAGGCATGACGCAGACAGAGCGCTGCTGCTAACGAACGCAGAAATTCCTTAAGTTATAAGCCGGAAATCGATGGGCAACGCCAACGCCGCTTAAGGAAATCGTGACAGCC
>NZ_JAUBPT010000307.1:0-3177 GCF_036700905.1 Microcoleus sp. S13_C3
TTATGAATTATCCTGGTTTTTGGCTTTTTGGGTATTCTATTTTATCGTACTTCAACTTGAAGTGCGGAATGTGGGTTTAATAAAACCCAAGGCAATCCGTTTTTCTTAACGCAGCTACTCAAAACCCTTTACTCGGAAAATCTGCTGGTTTATCAGGTAGACACAGACCGCTGGGAGTGGGATATTCAACAAATACAGGCGATTGGCATCGCAGATTTCAATATTGTTGAACTGGTTGCTCGCAATATTCGCAAACTCCCAGAAACAACCCAGAAATCATTAAAATTAGCGGCTTGTATCGGCAACCAATTTAACTTAGAAGTTTTATCAATTGTCAATGAAGAATCAAACATAGCGACGGCTGCTCATTTGTGGGAGGCAATGCAAGCGGGTTTGATTCTGCCGCTGTCTGAAAATTACAAAATTCCTCTAGTGTTTGCCCAGGAAGAGTTGGCATCTATACGCGATATCAAAGTTGACTACAAATTTTTGCACGACCGCGTGCAGCAAGCAGCCTATTCTTTGATTCCAGAGTCAGAGAAAAAAGCCACTCACCTGAAAATTGGTCAACTGCTTCTGAATAATACAACAGAGCAAGAGCGAAAAGATAATATTTTTGCTCTGGTTAACCAACTGAATTTTGGCACAGATTTGCTAACTAATCAGTCAGAAAAAGATGAGTTGGCTGAATTAAACCTGATCGCCGGACAGAAAGCGAAGGCAGCGACTGCATATGAAGCCGCTGTTAATTATTTGAATGTAGGTATAGAACTCCTGAGTCAAGATAGCTGGGAAAGTAGATACGATCTGACATTTACCTTCTATCTGGAAGCGGCGGAAGCCGAATATCTTAATGCTAATTTAGAACGAGCGCAAATTTTGTGCGATCGCACTCTCCAAAAAGCCCAAACAATCCTCGAACAAGTCAAGTTATACGTACTGAAAATTAGGCTTGAACTCGCTAAAAATAAGATTATATCTGCTTTAGATACTGGGCTACAAATCCTAGAAATACTGGGAGTGACAATATCTCAATTACCCCCGCAAGAACTTAATATTGAGGAGTTAGCTACGCTGCCAAAAATGACAGATCCCTACAAGCTAGCGGCTATGGAGCTTTTAGTTCTGATTTTCCCACCAGCTTGCTTCGCAGAAAGCCCGCTATCGCTACCAATTCTATATACTATGATCGAACTTTCTCGTCAGTATGGGAATTCGCCACAGTGTACTTTTGCCTATTCTATTTACGGAGCACTGGTGTCTTGGCTCATACCAGATATAGATTTTGCCTATCAACTTGGTAAACTTTCTTTACAAGTATTGGAGCAGTTAGATGCCAAAGAGTTTCGTTCTAAAATATTGGTTAATGTTTCCATCTGTATTACGCACTTCAAAAAGCATACTAGGGAAACTATAGAACCCCTTCGTCAAGCAATTAATAGCGGATTAGAATTTGGAGATATAGAATATGCTTGTCATGCTGCTGATTACTACTGCGCTCATCTGTTTTTTAATGGCGAGCATCTAGACTACGTGCAAGAACAACAAAAACACTATATTGATTTTGCCGATAATTTTCCCCAAGAATATCAGTTTTATCTGCTCAAAATAATTGGTCAATTAGTCGCAAATTTACGAGGCATAACAGATAATAGCCTAATTTTAACTGGTGAATTTTTGAAGGAGGAAGAAGCTATTGCTTATTTGACAAAAATTAATAATTTAATGTCTTTATTTAGAGTGCTTTTTGCAAAAACCCTACTTTGCTATTTATTTAAAGATTATAAAAATGCTATAATTCATGCTAAAACAGCGTTAAATAATTCAATGCTTGTTGAAGCTAACATTAGCTTTAATAACCATGTTTATTACTATTCTCTGGCTCTTTTAGCTCAGTATTTTCAGGAAAGTGAGGAAAAGCAGCAACAATACCTGAAACAAGTAGAAGAAAATCAGCAAAAGATGAAATATTGGGCGCAACATTGCCCAATGAATTACCAACATAAGTATGACTTAGTAGAAGCAGAAAAAGCCCGCGTCTTAGGGCAAGCTTTCTCAGCAATGGAATATTACGACCGGGCGATAGATGGAGCCAAGGAAAATGGATATGTACAGGATGAAGCCCTCGCCAATGAATTAGCTGGAGAATTCTATTTAGCATTAGGTCGTCAGAAAGTAGCGCGTACCTACCTGATAGACGCTTACTATGCTTATATTCGCTGGGGAGCAAAGGCAAAAGTTAAAGATTTAGAAGAGCGCTATTCTGAATTACTCACACCTATCCTCGCTAGGAAAAACAGCCTGACGAGTGGAAGAGACGAAACGATTGTTGAGACCAGAACCACTGTCACTTCTACCAGTTCAGGTGCTGCAAACGAGCTGGATTTATCAACAATTATCAAAGCCTCCCAAGCGCTCTCAGGGGAAGTTCATTTAGATAAGTTACTCTCCAATTTGATGCAAGTCTTGCTGGAAAACGCGGGAGCAGAAAAATTTTATTTCCTCCTCCCCAATCCAGCAGGTAAGTGGAAAATTGAAGCTCAATGTACAGGTGAAGGAGGTCAATTAATATCCAAGTCAGCGACTGAAAATCAAGTGATACCTATCTCGCTGGTTAATTATGTAGAACGCACGCAAGAAACTCTTGCGATCGATGATGCAACCACTGAAACCAGGTTTGCCTCTGACCCGTATATTATTCAGCAGCGACCTAAATCTATTTTGTGTAGCCCTCTGATTAATCAAGGTAAGTTGGTAGCCATCTTATACCTAGAAAATAATTTAACAGCGGGGGCTTTTACGCGCGATCGCTTAGAAGTCCTCAACATCATTTCCGCCCAAGCTGCGATCTCCATCGAAAATGCCCGTCTCTATCAAACTTTAGAAGAAAAGGTGCAACAACGCACCGCCCAACTCGCCCAAGCAAACCAGGAAATTAGCAGCCTCAATAACAAACTTAAAGCCGAAAACATCCGCCTCAGTGCTGAGTTAGAAGTCACGAAACGACTGCAACAAATGATCTTGCCCAAACAATCAGAACTTGATAAAATTAAAGGATTAGAAATAGCTGGATAAGTAGGTAGGCGGGAAAAAACCAATTTATGTAACAAAATATTAAGTTACCTAATTGGAGTTAAACTTAAGACGTTGCGTAGTGTAATTTCCCCTTTGTCCTCT
>NZ_JAUBPT010000018.1:0-2715 GCF_036700905.1 Microcoleus sp. S13_C3
CTCAAATTTCCTAAGTATTTTTGCTTATTCATTCCAGCGTAGCAATGTACTATACTATGTAGTGCTATTGAAGTGCGGAATGTGGGCTGTAGTAATGTTCGCTTTTCGCACCCCAAAGTTAGAGTTATTTATACCGATCTAACAAGGCAAGCGAATACTAAACAAACTGCCTTTGCCCAAGTCTGATTTTACGTCGATCGTGCCGCGGTGAGCTTCGACTATTTGGCGGCAGAGGTGTAGTCCCAAACCAGTACCCGACTTCAAGTGAGTTCCCGGCCCAAACCTTTCAAATAACTTCGTTTGTGCTGCGGGCGAAATGCCGGCACCCGTGTCTTGGATTTCTATGATTACCCATGCCAGCGGTTGGTTTCCGAAGCTCGTATAAGCAGGTGAATTGGCAGCTTTTAAGCTGACATCTATTGAGCCGTTGTCGGTGAATTTAATCGCATTTCCGATTAAATTAGTTAGCAAGCGGTGCAGTTCCAGACGATCGCCCGGATACTTCGCAATCGGTGCACTTTCTGCACTTTCTGTCAAGTCTAAATTTATCGACAAACCTTTAGCATCGGCTAAGGGAGCGAGTTCTTCAGCTACCTCAGTAATAAGCTGGCGCAAGTCCACGGCAGCGAAACTTAGGGATTTGCGGCCTGCTTCGTAGCGGTAGACTTCCAGCAGCATATTTACCAGCGCGATCAGGTTTTTGTTGCTGCGAACCATCGTCCCGAAAGCGTCGCGCATCTCATGCGAAATTTCTCCCAAAGCTCCCTGCTGCATTAAACTTAGCATTCGATCTGCTGCTACCAGGGGTGTTCGCAAGTCGTGAGCGAGTCGGGAGACAAAATCTTCGCGCTGGAGGGCGATCGAATTACGCTCGTCTACGCTGTGTTTTAGCCGCAGGAGCGATCTAACCCTCGCCAGCAGTTCGTCCATTTCGACTGGTTTGCGGATGAAATCGTCTGCTCCCATGTCCAATCCCTGCACTACGCTCGCACTGTCGTGAGCCGTGATCAGCAAAATCGGCATAAAGGGCAATTCCTTATTTTCTCGGATTCGTTTAGTGACTTCGTAGCCATCCATTCCCGGCATCATCACGTCTAGCAGTACCAAATCCGGGGCTGCCTTGTCAATTTGACTCAAGGCAGAAAAGCCGTTTTCCGCCGTGCTAATTTCGTAACCTTCTTCTTCTAGGATTGTCTGCACCAATAAAACGTTATCTGGTGCGTCGTCTACCACCAGAATCCGATCGGCTTTTGTGGCATTCGGAACAGATAAATAACTCATTTAATTGCTAGCCTGGAAATAAATACTAAACTTTAATATGCCATCCGATTTATGTTTTCACATTTTTACACTTGTTAACTCTGTCATAAGGAATATCTCACAGCTTTATCAAATCTTTGTACTTTTGAACACTCGGATGTAATATAATTTACTACTTGGTTGTCATCGTATGCACCCCGTCCCAATCATCGGGTGGGGGTACTTCCAAATAGCTCAGGGATCGATCGAGGTGAACTTCCACAGGTCGATCGCTCGGTCGCATTGCTAAAGCCGCTTCAAAATAACTAATAGCTTTCTGAAAATTTCTAGCAATATAAGCCTCCCTACCGTTACTGTAAAGTTCCAAAAATCGAACGGTTTCCCCATCAATGGGTTCAGAACTATTTTGCAGCAACTCGTAAATACCAACTGGCTGATTTTTGCCCTTAACCCGCACCTTGTCTAACTCTCGCACCCAAATCCCTTCGCGGCACAAATTGTATGTAAATTCGCTCAAAATTATATCGCACCCGTACTCCTTTGTAAGCTGTTCCAATCGCGAACTCAAATTCACCGCATCCCCAATTACCGTGTAATCCATTCGCTTTTGGGAACCAATATTTCCCGAAACCACCTCTCCCGAACTAATCCCAATTCCGAAGCGAAACGGATCTGCACCGGGGCGAGAATCATTAAACTCTTTCAAACGGCGGCGCATATCTAAAGCCGACTGAACCGCCATCCAACCGTGACTTTCCGGGGGATTCAGCGGCAGGGGCGCGCCGAAAACTGCCATTAAAGCATCGCCGATAAACTTGTCTAAAATGCCTTCATAGTGGATAACGGCCTCCACCATCGTCTCAAAATATTCGTTTAGCAGGGATACCACATCCGACGCTCCCAAATTTTCGGTCAGCGTGGTGTAACCGCGAATGTCGGAAAATAAAATAGTCACTTCTTTGCGTTCGCCCACCATCAGGGCGCCTTCACCCAAGGCCATCACTTTATCTACGACTCCAGGAGTCAGGTAGCGGTACATCGTATTTTTCATCCGCTTTTCGCGGCTGATGTCTTCGAGTACAACTAAACCGCCGCGCACGCCGCCCTCTGGATTGATCAGCGGGTTGACAGTCAAATTCAAACTACGTTCAATTACTTTAATTCGAGAGGCGGGGATGGGCAGCGGACAATAAGGGTGATACAGGGCAGAATTTCGCAGCGCAAATAGAGATTGGGCATTAGCTAATTCTGCCAGCGCTACTTCCTCAGTCCACGCGCGGTTTTCGCCCCAAGCGTAATATAAATTAGGGTCAGTGCGATCGGGCACGGCCAAAATATAACTTTCTTCTTCTTCTTCTTCTTCTTCTTCTTCTTCTTCTTCTTCTTCTTCTTCTTCTTCTTCTTCTTCTTCTTCTTCTTCTTCTTCTTCTTCTTCTTCTTCTTCTTCTTCTTCTT
>NZ_JAUBPT010000018.1:2815-75260 GCF_036700905.1 Microcoleus sp. S13_C3
TTCTTCTTCTTCTTCTTCTTCTTCTTCTTCTTCTTCTTCTTCTTCTTCTTCTTCTTCTTCTTCTTCTTCTTCTTCTTTTTGTTGAGAATTGAGGGTTTTTTCTACCAACAATCCCACAGTTAAACTTTGTTCGGGAACGTAATGTCGGGCAGCATTTTTGAGACTGTCTTCTAGTCGAAATTGCAAATTGTCGATCGGCACAACTTCCCAAACATAGCGATTCACCAGTTTATCTTCCCAAATCTGGGGATTTGGTTTGCTTTTAGCTTGATTTACCGGACAGCCCAACAATTCTAGGGCTGCTTCGTTGATAGTCACCACTCGCCCCTTCAAATCCGTGGAAATCACTGCATCAGAAAGACTTTGCAGCATATCTTTCTGATACTGCTTTTCCACCATCACGTTCTGAAACAGTTGAGAATTTTGCAACGCCATTCCCGCTTGGGAATTAAACGCTCGCAAAAACTCTTCGTCGGAAGGGGTGAAAGTACCTTGGTTCTTATTAATTAGCTGAGTTACCCCGATCAGCTCACCTTTAGCATTATGCACCGGCATACACAAGACAGTCCGAGTGCGGTATCCCGTTTGCTGGTCTGTAGATGGGTCAAAGCGGGGATCGTCGTAAGCATCTGTAATATTTAGAGGTTGACCAGTCGAAGCCACGTAGCCAGCAATTCCCCTATTCGCAGGAATACGGATTTCCATCATCGTTTTGCCGTCGGCCTTAGCTAATTTTGTCCAGAGTTCGTTGGTTTCCCGATTTAACAAAAATAGCGTGCTGCGATCGGCTTGCATCAAGTCGCGAGCTTGATCCATGACAGAGCGCAAAGTTGTTTCCAAGTCAAGACTTTGACCCAAAGTCGTGGTGGCTCTCAAAAGTGCGGCAACCCCTCGCTGGTTGCGGGCCACGACGTAGAAAGACTGACAGCTTTCGAGAATAATCCCGATCGAATCTGCAAAAGCCTGGAACTGCTGTTCGTCTTCCTCGCTAAAGGAGACTTTGCCAGCTTTATTTAACAGTCTGACCACCGCCACGGGTTCCTGTTGGCTCTTGCTGCTAAAAATTGGCATACACAGCATGGTCTCGATGTGGTAGCCCGGTGGTTCGTCTACTTCGGAATTAAAATACTCGTGCGATCTCGCTTGGGCGACATTGATTGATTTTCCGGTTGTTGCTACGTAGCCTAAAATGCCTGCATCCATAGGCAAGCGTACTTCTACCTCCTCGCCCGTCAGTGGCTCGAGTGTTTTGTGCCATAGTTGATTTTTGTTGGAGTCAACCAAAAAAATTGTTGTCCGGTCTGCTTGCAAAATTTGGCCAATTTTGACAGTGAAGGCATCTAAAAGTTGCTCTAAGAGACTTTCGAGTGCTTCATTGTTAATCAGGTCCATCGCCCGGATAAATTGCTGAAATTCAGCCGTGATAAAGTCCAGCAGGCACACTAATTCAGGAACTGGCAGGCTCTTAACACGGGAGGTCAATGCCCCCATAAAATTGACTTGAGTCAGTGTAGCCAGAACGCTACCAGTATTGGAGAATGTCATGATTAACTGCTTGCTCAGAGGGGTAGACTGACCGCAGGTCGATCGGCGCGAGATTCGGCGGTGCAAACTTTTGAATTTGTTTGCCAGCGCATCGGCACTCGCTTGTCGCTTTGATGAATCGTGAGTTCAAAAGTGGGGCAGGCAACTTCAGTTTGCTTGTGATGTATGCTCGATCGATCTTTTTTCCAACCTCGATGATACTGATGAGGGTTCGTTCATTCAAGCTGAACTTGAGTTCGCAAAACAGAAGACCTGAAAATTAGGTGACAGGCTTTAGTTCGATCGAGAGTGCAATGTGGATTGGACGCCCTGTGCTCGGCCCCAGCGCGCCGTGTGACTGTTTTAGCGCACTCGGCGACCGTATCCAGTCAGGTAAATGGCGCTATGAAAGCAGCGCGCAAGGCATTCCTACAGAGCTACTCATAGTTTAATGGTAAACGCAACAGCAGGATAGCGACGGTAATTTATGCAGCAAAAAAGTTCGATCTGTCTTTGAAAACATCCCTGTTCACTACCAACTGACGATCGAACAGCCAAGCTAAGCTGGCGGTGATGTTTAAAGGTGCTACAGATCCGGACATTTAGGCCGCTGTGGGCACAGACTCGGCAAACACCACTGATTGATAGTAGCGCTGGAGTTGTGCGGCGGCGGCGGCCCAACCCCAGCGTTCGGCTTCTCGGCGAGCGTTATGGCGCAAGGTTTCCCGTTCTTGGGGATTCGCAAACAGACGCTTGGTGGCGGCGAGTGCTCCTTCTTCGTCGGCGGGGTCAAATAAATATCCGTTAACACCGTCGGTGACGATATCGGGAATTCCGCCGCTGCGCGCCGCCACTACAGGCGTTCCCGCAGCCATTGCTTCTAGGAGCACTAAGCCCAGGGTTTCGGTGCGGGAGGGAAAAATGAAGGCGTCAGCCGATGCGTAAGCTGTTGCGAGTTCTTGCCCCTTGAGGTAGCCGACAAAATTGGTGGGTGTACCGGCAAAATATTGTTCGAGGGTTTGCCGATGCGGGCCGTCTCCCACTAAGGCGAGGCGGGCATCGGGAATCGCTGCGAGGACTGGTTTAATGCGTTCGATTTCTTTTTCTGCACCGAGGCGGCCGACGTACAGCAGCAGGGGGCTGTCTGGGTTATTTGCAGAAAGGCGCGATCGCATTTCTCGACTTGCCAATTCCGGGACAAACATTTCAGTATCTACGCCCCGCTGCCACAAATCTACCCGATCGATCCCGTGGCTTCTGAGTTCCTCCACCATTGCTGTAGAAGTACACAAATTCAGTTCTGCTTGGTTGTGGGCACCTTTGAGCAATTCCCACAATAAAGGTTCGAGGACTCCGAAACCGTAGTGGTGCAAATATTTGGGCAAATGCGTGTGATAAGAAGCCAAAATTGGAATGTTCAACTTTTTGCCGTAATATATACCGCCCAATCCCAAAATAGCGGGATTGACAACATGAATAATATCCGGTTTAAACTGCTCTAATTGGCGACCGACAGCCGGAGAAGGAAGTGCCATTTTCAATTCCGGGTACATCGGCAAAGGCAAACCCTCCACACCGTAAACTCGGGCGCCTTTGTATTCTTTAATCCCGTAATCTGGAGAAAATATCAGAACTTGTTCGCCCGATCGCTGCAAGTGATCTACAGTGTGAATCAGGCGCGTCACAATGCCGTCTATTTTCGGCAAAAATGTTTCAGTGAAAAGAGCAATTTTCATAGTAAGTTACTTAGGGAGCCGATAATCCTAGCCTCTGGAAGATGTCGGGGTCGATGACAGGATACACTGCCTCACAAGGAGTCAGTAATTGCGTGCTATCGCCTCCGTTATATTGACGCTGTTGCTGCACGAATTGGGAAAGATCCTCAATTTCAACAATCCATTCTCGCGCGTAACGAGCTAAAATACTGCCGCGCAAACCGAGTTGAATTGCCCGCCGATCCATTTTCGATCCATTTGGGTGATGATCTGGGTCCCATTGCAGCCGTACAGCCGAATTTTTAACAGCTTGTTGCCATTCTTTTTCGCTTCCATACACTGCAGGAACGAAATTAGAATGGACAGCAGATGCTAAAATTTCGTCAAAAGCCGAGCGCTTCAGCCAAATAGCCAGAATTACTTCTTGTCCGGGTTTTGTTCCCCATTCCGAGCGATACATCATCCATAGAAAATTGGGCTTAATCCAACTCATGCGATTCAGACTAAATTCCCCACCGAAATAACCTTGTTCCGCTGCAAAAAGACCGATAGCCGGACGGTAGGCTTGGTACACTACGACCGTATGTTCATCAAATTGTGCCAGAATGTGACGACCTGTTTTCGGCCATTTACTTGCCTGGTTTAAGTAGGGTTCTGTTAGCAGCTTCACCACAACTAATTACTCTCCTGATGTTTCTGGGGGCCAACATACAAACTCCGTGAATTCCCATCGATACAATTATCCCACCTAAAAGCCATCCCCCACTTTCGGCAAAGCAATTAATTCTGTGAATTTCCTGTGCTGTTGAGGCAATTTATATTGCTTTCTAAGTGGCTGATAAGCCTTCGCTAACTCGCCACTAATTTAGATCGCTCGGCGTTACAGCCGCCCATTCCCCTATTAAATAATAAGCCAAAACTGCCCTCGCTGAAAATCCAGGCAGAACCACCAAAAGCAACAGAATGAGAATTCGACTTTTCACGGAATTTCTTCCCTAACAAGCCAGCGGTAAAAACCTGATGCCATTTTTTAATTAACCGCAGAGGACACAGAGGACACAGAGAAAGAGATAAAAAAGATAGATTATCGTAATATACAGCCAAATCCATTCAGAACTTGCGAACCCTTCTCCTCTCTTCCCTTCTTTTCTCTTACTTCGCGCCCTTCGCGCCTTCGCGGTTCGTTAAAAAGCTCTTTCCCCGCAGATAGAGGCCCGAACTTACTTCCAAGAAACCTTCGGCAAAATTTGGTTTTTATCGACACGGTGCTGATATTTTGTAGCAAAATTCAGCAGAGAATCGAGCAGGGAATCTGAGAGATAGTGCGGTTGCAAACCGAGGTCTAGCAAATTGGTGTTTTTGGCATTGAAATAATGTTCTTCTTTCTCAACTCTGGGATTTTCGAGGTGGTTGATTTCTACTTTTAATCCCATTGCCATGCCTGCTTTTTGCACCAAGGAGGCTAAGTCGCCGACGCTGAATTGTTCGGTGAATTGGTTGAAGACGCGGAATTGTCCGGCTTCGGCGGGGTTGGCGATCGCCAATTCCACGCACCGCACGGTATCCCGAATGTCTAAGAAGCTGCGGGTTTGTCCGCCACTGCCATAAACCGTCAAAGGATGACCGATCGCAGCTTGGATGCAAAATCTGTTCAATGCTGTACCGAATACTCCGTCGTAGTCCAAACGGTTGATCAACAGTTCATCCATGCCGGTTTCATCTGTGAGCACGCCGTAGACTACGCCCTGATTTAAGTCGGTGGCTCTTAAACCCCAAATTTTGCAAGCAAAATGGATGTTGTGAGAGTCGTGGACTTTGGAAAGATGATAAAAACTTCCAGGCTGTTTGGGATAGGGTAGTGTATCCTTGCGGCCGTTGTGTTCGATCGTGATGTAGCCTTCTTCAATGTCAATATTCGGCGTGCCGTATTCGCCCATTGTCCCCAATTTCACTAGGTGACAGTCGGGGAAGTCTTCGCGGATGGCGTACAGCAGGTTGAGTGTCCCGACGACGTTATTGACTTGGGTAAGGACTGCGTGTTCGCGATCGATCATTGAGAAAGGTGCCGACCGCTGTTCGCCGAAATGGACGATCGCCTCTGGTGCAAATTTTCTCATGCTTTTGCTGAGAAAATCGTAGTTGGTGATGTCACCGACGAACAAGTCGATCGACTTGCCCGTTAAATCTTGCCATCGCTGGAGTCTTTGCTGAATCGGTGCGATGGGAGTGAGGGTGTCGCTGCACAGTTCCAGATCCCAGTGCCGCCGCACGAAGCTGTCGAGGATGCCAACTTCGTAACCCTTGTTAGAAAGGTAGAGTGCGGTTGCCCAACCGCAATAGCCATCGCCACCAATAACCAGGACTTTCATAAATCAACGGTGAATCTTGCTTGCCAATACTGGGTTAATGTATCAGGTATTGGTGCATTCTGAACCTTTAATCAACCGTGTTCGCCTAGGAAGGAGTCTGTTTTTTTTGATTAAACCTGAATTTCGTCGGCGAAACTGGCCCGGCGGGTGAATTCAAAGGGGCCGGCCTGGGCTCCCCAGACATGGGCGTCGGTTTCTGGGTCACGTCCGCGATCGTGGCTAATAAATTTGTCTTGGTCAATCTCGAATTCGCTGTCTAGATAGGTTTTTTTGCCCTTTCTGACCACCATGCAGCCTTTTCCGGGTTCGACAGACCCTTTGAAGCTGTTGCCCGTCCACTGCGTAATAAAGGTGCAGCCGGGAAGCAGTGTCAGTTGTTCTTTTTTGATTTCTTGCAGCCGTTGCGGGTCGCGGGCAGCGCCGTAGAATTGTTCTTCGTTTTCTATGGCATAATTTTCGATGTCGATTCGATCGCCCACCGGGACTAATTTCAAAACTCGGACTCGGTACGGTACATTCAGTTCAATATCGTAGGCTTGTTCTAGGTACAAGCTGAGCCCATCCAGAACTTCGACGGGCAAAGGTCTCATGCACACGCGGATGTGGGCGAAGAAGGGCGGGTTTTCAAAGGCTTGGGCTTGGTTGCTGAAGTCGGCGGCCATCCAGCGGGCGAGGGTGACGATATCGGTGGAATGAGACATATCGATTTTAGATTTTAGATTTTCGATTTTAGATTGGGGGTCTGGTAAAAGTTATTTTAGGGTATCTAATGCGCGATCGCGCGCTACATCCCGGACTTCTGCGAAGTCGAGGATCTGAGTATTCTGTTTTTTTAGGCGGGCTAACTTAAATTGCAGGGCGATCGGCTATAAATAGTTACAGAAAAGCATCGCCGAATTACCATGAAACTAGAACCTGTTGAATCTAGCATGATCCAATCTGCGGGTTATGACGAGGAAAGCTACACCCTCGAAGTTGTTTTCAATAGTGGCAAAACATATCGATACTTTGAAGTCCCCAAGACTGTCTACTTGGAACTGATGGAATCAGATTCCAAAGGTAGTTATATGCTATCTGACGTTATTGATTGTTTCCCCTACGAACAAGTAAAGAAACGGCGGCGATAAGTACGGCATTAATCAACGTATCCCATTAGCGCGATCGCGCCCTTTTCTTCTACTAGCGCTCGAATTTTTAGTGGAACTCGCCCCATTGGTGCGCCCTCAATCTTCCAAAATCTCGACCAAATCTTCCATTGTCACGTCGAAGGCGCGGGCAATTTTGTAGACAGCAGAAAGATCGACTGTATTCAAAGCATCGCGCTGAACGTAGCTTCTGACAGTGTTGTAATTAACTCCGGATCGATCGGCAACTTGCTTTAGTGTCCAACCCTTTTGCTCAGCTAGTTCTCGAATCCGCAGTCTAACGTATCCCATGTTTTAACTTGACATTGATGCGTATGCAACATATGATACCTATGTACACTGAAAACGATCGCCCTCAGAGCCTGGAAAACTTAAGGGCGATCGCCTTTTCTATCACACCCCACGAACGTGGGGAAGGATTACCCTATGATACCAACATCCAAGCCCAAATTAAACACTCATCCCTGGTGTATCGTCCGGCAATTGCCAAATATGCAGCGATTGGTGGTTGCTCGGTTCCACCGCCGGGGCGATGCGGAGGGATACATACAGATTTTACAGCGGTTGTTGCCGACGGCTGAACACGCGATCGTTTTTGATACGACTGGGGCTGAGAAATTGGCACAAGTGCGATCGACTCAATTAGAACGAATGTTGTAATCCATGAAGAGCGATCGTGTTTTATAGCAAGTGCGATCGCTCTTTCCTTAAATTACTTAGGAGCGCGAATTAAATAATTTACACAAGTTTGTGGGGTGTCCCGCCCGCCATTGCTGGACGGGCGGGACGCCCATCCCACAAGAACCATCACGCATTGTAAGTTATTTAATTCTCATTCCTTAACAACGGATAAGCTACAATATTCCAAGAGTATCTGAGATCTGTTATTCCTATGAAGAGGATTCGATTCGGCGATCGCGCAGGTTTTGGGTAGAAGGTGGTTGGCATCCACCTGCTGAAGATGCTCGTCAATTAGACTAAGCACGATCGTTCAAGCCAAAAGTTTTATGAAATGAATCACTTGCGCGATCGATCTACAGATAAAACTAGAGATTTTTCGCGCAAATACTTCGCCCAAACGATACTTTTACCAGAGGTTTTAAACCTCTGGTAAAAGTATCTAAATGAGCAAATTAGATGAGTTTGACAGCCCGCAGACCAAACATCAGCACTGTCGCCAAGCCGATCATGCCACCAAAAAGCCCGAAATAAGTTATTGCTCCGCTAAGAGTCATTGCCATTTCTCCAAAACAATGAATAAAAAGACATTTGACACTCCCCAGCCTTAATGGGTGGGGATTCTTGGTTCACTGATACACCTTAAAACTCTCTATCCTTTCGGCACTACTTAAACCAAAAACCCGTTCAATAGAACTAAGTTTCGAGTCTAATTTAGAGGAGTCCCAGCGGGCTTATCTCCGCAAGCTTTAGAGGATTGCTCCCCTTGTTTCCGTATGCCCTACGGTACAACTTGAATATCAAGTATTTGATTTTGCTGGTTCACGGGTGATCGTTGGCTACCCTAGCTCTGTTTATCGTGGTTATCGCCATCCACTACGCATTACTACTTCCTATCCTGTCAAGTGGGGACACCCCAGATTTATATTGTCTTGTGATAGCGGTTTTTCAGCCTGTGCTATCTCTAGTATGCCATACTAGAGCGACACTATATCGACATTAATCCGTCGAAGTGACGGGGTTTTCAACCCAATTTTCTGATAATCTAAAATCTAATATCTAAATTAGATAAATATGCAATCCATAATTAAAGTTGACTTGGGGCCACAATCTTACAATGTTTGCGTGCGATCGGGCGGTTTAGACGAACTCGGCAGTCTGATGGGCGATCTAAGCTTGGGCAAAAAAGTGCTGCTGGTGTCGAATCAGTCGATTTTTCGGCAGTACGGCGAAAGAGCAACAGCAGCCCTCGAATCCGCCGGGCTGGAAGTCAGTAGCTGCATTTTACCACCGGGAGAACAGTACAAAACTTTAAATTCGGTGCAGAAAATTTACGGTGCGGCTTTGGAAAACCGTTTAGAACGTTCCTCGACAATGGTGGCTTTGGGCGGCGGGGTGGTTGGCGATATGACGGGTTTTGCGGCCGCGACTTGGCTGCGGGGAATTAATGTCGTGCAGGTTCCGACTTCGCTGCTGGCGATGGTTGATGCTTCTATTGGTGGCAAAACGGGGGTAAATCATCCTTTAGGGAAGAATTTAATCGGGGCTTTTCACCAGCCACGCTTGGTGTTAATTGACCCGGATGTACTCAAAACTCTGCCGGCGAGAGAGTTTCGTTCGGCGATGGCGGAAGTCATCAAGTACGGGGTGATTTGGGATGCTGAACTTTTTGGGAAGTTGGAGAATTGCAAGCGCTTGGATCAAATGCGCTATGTGAAGGCGGATTTGTTGGCAGAAATTTTGAGCAGGTCTTGCCAAGCTAAGGCTGATGTGGTAAGCCAAGACGAGAAGGAATCGGGTTTGCGGGCGATTTTGAATTACGGACACACCATCGGTCATGCTGTGGAAAGTTTGACCAATTACAAGGTGATCAATCACGGGGAAGGAGTGGCTATCGGCATGGCTGCGTCAAGCCGGTTGGCTGTGGAGTTGGGAATGTGGGATGCTGAGTGCGATCGCCGCCAGTCTGCTTTGCTTGAAAAAGCGGGTTTACCTGCCAAATTGCCGGCGGGTGTGGATGTTGAGGAAATTTTGCATACTTTGCAACTCGATAAGAAGGTGCAGGATGGCAAGGTGCGGTTTGTGCTGCCGGTGCGCTTGGGTGAGGCTGCTGTGAGCGATCGGGTGGATGGGGATTTGATTATACAAGTTTTGAAGGAAATGCTTTAGGAAGTCAGTAGTCAGTAGTCAGTAGTCAGTAGTCAGTAGTCAGTAGTCAGTAGTCAGTAGTCAGTAGTCAGTAGTTAGTAGTTAGTAGTTAGTAGTTATTTGTTTGTTCTAATAACCAATAACTAATAACCAATAACCAATGCAGCTTAAGAGCCGCTCGACCGCGAATTAATTTCCTCCAAGATTTTATCTACTCTGTTAGCGGCTTGAGTTCGGCCTTGCTTGATAAATAACTCTTTAGCTTTTGTGAGGCTGGCTACTGCCTCCGCTTGGCTTTCCTTGTCTCCTTGCTGGTACAAACCGACTCCTAAATTGTTTAAAGCATCGGGATATCGATCGTTAATTTTAATGGCTTGTCTCCACTGAACAATTGCCTCTGGCAACTGCCCCTGACTTGCCATCGCCACGCCTAAATCGTTGTGAGCTTTGGCGTGCTGCGGGTTGACTTCAATTGCTTTTTGGAATAGAGCGATCGCATCGCTCATTTTACCTTGCCCCGACAGCATAGTTCCCAACTTGTAATAAGCATCCGCTTCTTTGGGATAGCGAGCGATGAGTTGGCGGTACAAAGCTTCGGCATTGACAGCATTTCCTTGACCGTAAAGGTCGTTGGCAGTTCTCAAACCCACCGTGTAGCCTTTACCTACAACTTGGCACTTCTTCTCGGAGTTGCCTTCCTGCTTGCAAATCCTGAGTTCGTCTCCCTTCATCTCGTAGGACATAACTTCCCGAACAGCAGGGCCTCGGCGCGGTGGTTGCAAGTTCTGCGACTGCAAGTTTTGCGAGAGTTGCAGGGCGATTGTCTCAGCCCCGGCCGGTGGGGCCACTGCGGCATTGCAGATTCCTGCACCCACCAAAATGCTTGGGGCAATCCACCTCAAAGGTTTGAACCAGGGAAACTCTCGATCGTTGTTCATGTCTTTTGTGGAAACGTGTTGTTGATATCCTGGGTTTCACTAGCGCCGTAAGAGTCGGAGCCGATGGGGCCCACCCGATGAAATAGTTAGTTATTAACAGTCGAGATATTTTAGCACTGCAGGGCCGAGTTTGAGTTAAATTAGAGTAGAATTCCGATCGATTCTCAGTCAACCTTAGCAGGAAAATAGAAATGGGGCAGTCTATTCTTACCATGCTCTTTGCGCTCATCCTCGGCTACGCTGTTAACTCAAGCGTCAAAATAGTCAGCGGTGGCGACGAAGCTCTAGTGGAACGCTTGGGTCAATACAAGCGCACCCTCAAGCCAGGATTTCACTTTATCAGTCCCCTGGTCGAAAAAGTCGTCTGCGTGGACACAAGCCGTGAAAGAGTTTTAGACATTAAACCTCAGTCAGCAATCACGGGAGATAATGTGGCTCTCGAAGTCGATGCCGTTGTGTATTGGCGGGTTGTGAATTTACAGAAAGCTTATTATGGAATCGATCAAATTGAAAATGCGATCGCCAACTTAGTGTTAACGACGTTTCGCGCTGAAATTGGTCGATTGCCCATGCAAGACATCTTGGGTTCCCGAGATGACATGAATAAAAAGTTACTCAAGAAGTTGGACGAAGCTACCGAAACTTGGGGTGTCAAAGTAATTCGGGTGGAAATTCAAAGCATTACACCTCCAAAAAGGGTGCAAGAAGCTATGGAATTGGAGCGCGCCACCAAGAGCGAGTGGCAAGCAATGGTCAATAAGGCTATCGGGACTAAGGAGTACATGAGGCTCTTAGTTGAAGCTTTAGACTCCCATCCCAATAGCAAGCAAGTTTTGAATTACTTAGTAACGGAAAAATACTTAGACGCTCAACAAAAATTGGGCGAAAGCGACAATGCCAAAATTCTGTTTATGGATCCGAGAAACATGACAGAAGCCCTCAACGAATTGATGGGTTCTATGCCTGATGTGATGCCTCATTCTGAGGGGGGGGAAATTAAAGTTATTGATACTCACACTTCTCAAGACTGATTCCTGAAGATAGCGTCGGCAACCAGACAAACATCGTACATTTCTCTGACATCGTGAACTCGCAAGATATCTGCCAAATTTGCGATCGCACCTGTACAAGCCGCCGCTGTCCCCCAAACTCTTTGTTTCGCTTCTGGCTGATTCAAAATGTGACCGATGAAGCTTTTTCGCGATACTCCGACTAAAATCGGACAGTTTAAAACACGGAATTTTCGCAACTCTCGCAGAATTTCTAAGTTTTGACTGTAAGTCTTGGCAAAGCCAATACCAGGGTCGATAATTATTTGAGATTTGTCAATCCCCGCAGCAACTGCTGCCGCAATTCGACTCTCGAAAAATTCCCCAATTTCCCCCATTAAATCCCGATAATCTGTCAGTTGTTGCATCGTCTGGGGAGTTCCCCGAATGTGCATCAAAATTATGGACACTTTTAACTTAGCAACGGTTGACAGCATTTCCGAGTCAAAAGTTGCTCCCGAAATATCGTTAATGATATCAGCTCCCGCCTCTACCGCAGCTTTCGCAACCTGCGCTCTGGTAGTATCGACCGAAATAGGAACTGAGCCAAAAATATCGGCTTTTTGTCGCAGTATTTGTACTACAGGTATAACGCGATCGATCTCCTCTCCTAATGATATTTCCACTGCACCAGGCCGAGTAGATTGACCGCCAATATCAATAATATCTACCCCCGATCTTACCATATTTTCCGCTTGTGCTAAAGCAGATTCTATGGTAGTGAAATCTCCGCCGTCGCTAAAACTGTCGGGGGTTACGTTCAAAACGCCCATTAAATAAGTGCGTTTTCCCCACTCGAAAGCTTTATTTCTAATGGTAATTTTTTCGGGGTTATTTGTCATGGCGATCGTGGGATTTGATATCATTTTTGGTTACACCGGAATGATGTTGACTGTTGACGGTTCACTGTTCACGGCGTCAACAGTCAACCGTCAACAGTGAACCGTGAACTCGAATTTACTATTCCGATGCTAACGGATTTGATATGATATCTGACTGAACGCACGGGTAGCCAGAAACCGGGTTTTTCACAACAATATTTCGTTGCAAGCCACAGATTCTGTAAAAAACCCGGTTTCTTTGAGTCTTAATTCGTCCAGCACTGTTCAACCAAAACTTAACCAGCTAAAAACAGTGTTAACTGTCAATTCTAATTCAATTTTATCAATTATGGGCAACCGATCTGCACCTTTGTACAGTTCTACTTTTTGTCCGCAAAATACCGCCAAAATACTCTCTTCTTCTGGATCTAGTAACCACCCCAACTCACTGCCGTTTCGCGAACAGTGGAGCAAGTTACTCAGCACTTTTGTTTGGCTTTGGTTGGGAGAGAGAGTTTCTATCGACCAGTCGGGATTAATGTCAAAGCGGTTAGCAATTCTACCAGACGCCAAAAAAGGAATTCTTTCCCATCGGAATACTGCTACATCTGGCACGATTGATGCCCCGCCAAAAGTGCAGCGCAACTCGGAAAAAGCATTGGCAATTTTCCGAGTTTTCGCTACTTGATTGATAGTCTTGCAGAGTTCACCTTGAAGTACGCTGTGTTCACCTTGAAGCATGGGCTTCTGAATGATTTGTCCCTCAAGAAATTCTGATGCCGGTTCAGTTTCAGGAAGTTTGAGGAACTCGTCTAAGGCGGGTTTCGGTTTAACGATCGCAGTCATAGGTTAATTCTCCCGCTCCAAGAAACACTGAACGGCACATCACAATTGTAGGCGATCGCTGTTTAATTCCCGCTGCCCTTGTTCAACTTACCTATTAGCAATTACCTATTACTGATAATTGACAATTCGATCGAAGCTAGCAGCTTCCAAACTCGCACCGCCTACCAGAACCCCGTCAATCTCAGGCATCGCCATAACTTCATCAATATTCTCCGGTTTGACGGAGCCGCCGTACTGAATTGGCACGTCAGGATTAGTCAATTTACTGCGAATCAAACCAATAACTCGGTTAGCTTCCTTAGCTTCGCAAGTATCGCCAGTGCCTATCGCCCAAATAGGCTCGTAAGCAATGACCAACTTATTTTGGTCAACATCAACCAAATCTTTTGCCAACTGAGAAAAAATGTGAGCTTCTGTTTCGCCTGCATCTCGCTGCTGCTTGGTTTCCCCAACGCACAGAATCGGAATTAAATCGTATTTCTGAGCCGCTTTCAGCCGCAAATTCACCGTTTCGTCAGTTTCCCCAAAATATTGGCGCCGCTCGCTGTGCCCTACGATGACATAACGGACACCAAGTTCACTCAGCATTGGCCCGGAAATTTCCCCAGTAAAAGCTCCCGACTCTTGCCAGTGAACGTTCTGAGCACCGAGTCTGATCCGGCTGCCGTGCAAATTTTTCGAGAGGACAGCCAAGGAAGTGAAGGGAACGCAAAGCACGACTTCCCGTTCCTCTGGGGTTTCCGTCAGGCAGGACATGAATCCTTGAAGAAACTCTAGGGATTCAGTCCTAGTTTTGTACATTTTCCAGTTGCCAGCAATAACTATTTTCCGCACGGGTGACTCAGTAGCTCTGTGAACATCAAAATCAGGCAACTTATAGTTTAAAGCTTTAGGGTACATTTCGAGTCCTTATTGCCCAAACTCGATGCGAGCTTGCTCAACTAAGTCAACGGTGACGACTTCGGTTTCGGCTTCGCGGGCCAACTGCTCGATGCGGACGCGAGCTTGTCCCCGGACAAAGTAGGGAATATTTTTCAGCTTCGCCTTGGCTTCTGGCGTCCATTTTAAATCATCGGAAAATTCGGAATCGGGCATGGCGTTTTGAGCGATCGACTACAAGCCTTCATGGATCTGGCTTTGATGGAAAGCCTGGATGTATTAAATTTACCACGAGTTGCGATCGCCCCACACCTTCTCACTCTGCCTTAAATTTGTTGCCTAAAATCGCCGACGCTTCTTGTAAAAGCTGATTCTGCTCTTCTCGAATTGCCTCCAACCTGGCCAAAATATTAGCAAGTCGTTCCTGAGACTCCAAGCTGTTTGATTCAACTCCCCTCAATTGTAAAGCTGAATTATTTTTGTATTCGGGATTCTGTGAAAATAATGAGTTTACAGCCACTCCACCGAAATTACTTACAGATTTAGAGCCGCCACTCAAAACCCCTGGCATAAATTTTCTAGGGCTTTGCAGAATAAATAACCAGCCTTCTGCAAACAACCTACCTAAAGCCTGTAATAAACCCAATATAATGAATATAAATATCAGCAATATTGCTAAAGATATCAGCGGGTGACTCACCAACCAGAAGACTACAGGGTGAGAATCAATCCAATTTTTAACAGTACCATTGATAGCACTTTGAAGGGCATTAGAATTGGCACCGCTCCTATTTCCCGCCTTGTTAAGGCTATCTACTACTGAAGCCTTAGCCTTTTCTGTAGCTGGATTTACCCGAATTTATATCTCCGAAAAAAAGCGATAACTTTTAAGTAGACTGTGGCTGTTGGTTTAACAAACCCGACGCTGCCTAAAATGTTGTGGCGGAAGCTTAGATGGTGTATAATTTATGACATACTTGCCAAATTTTCACTTTCCATCCCAACCTCAAAATATGCTAGGGTAGAATGTTTCCAGAGCTTAAGATACACCATGACGTATGTATCAATCATTAGAAGACTCAGCCATTTCGACTAACCCATCTATGGAACCGTCCTCTCTAATTCTGATTGTGGATGACGATGCCTTGATTCGTTTGCAACTGCGACTGTATTTACAGAAGGAAAAATACCGAGTGGCCGAAGCTACTGATGGGTTGACAGGGCTAGCAGCTTATGAGGAAGTACATCCAGACCTCATCCTGCTAGATGCAGTGATGCCCACTATGGATGGTTTTGCTTGTTGTCAAAAATTATCTGAAATGCCTGAGAGCGATCGCCCACCTATTTTGATGATTACTAGCTTAGAAGACAAAGAATCTGTCGATCGAGCCTTTGCAGCGGGAGCGGCTGACTATATCACGAAGCCGATTCACTGGGCTGTTCTGCGACAGAGAGTGCGACGGTTGATTAAGCAATTCCACTTGCAACAGCAACAAACCCTACTTTACAACCAGCTAGAGGCCGCCAATCGACAATTAAAATACCTCGCGTCAATTGACGGTTTGACTCAGATTGCCAATCGCCGTCAGTTTGACCAACAGCTAGAGGAGGAGTGGCGACGCATGACGAGGCAGCAAACTCCTTTGTCACTAATTTTGTGTGATATCGATTTCTTCAAGCCTTACAACGATACTTATGGACACCAAGCAGGGGATGTATGTTTACAGCAAGTTGCGACAGCTCTCAATCGCAGTATTAATCGAGCGGGAGATTTAGTAGCACGTTATGGAGGTGAAGAATTTGTAGTGATTTTATCGGACACCGAGCTTGAGGGAGCCGTCCAAATCGTTAAGCAAATGCAGGCCCGCATCCAAGATTTAGCAATAGTTCATAAGACTTCTCCGCATCATTGCATTACGCTCAGTTTCGGTATTACCAGTGTGATTCCTAACCAAGAAAGCTTACCAGAAAATTTAATTACTGCTGCCGATGCAGCACTTTATCAAGCCAAAGACCAAGGTCGGAATACTTTTTGTACCAACATTCATACAGTTAATGAATTCACCCGTTAACTCATAAGGCTAAAAACTATGGTTCTCGTCATTTGGAATGATTCGTTAAGTATTGGTATTCCCGAAATTGACCGCCAGCATAAACAATTGATAGATCAACTCAATACCTTAGTGGATGCCATGTTGTCAAACCGTGGAAAGGAAGAAATAAAAGGTATTGTAGATTTTTTAGACTTGTATGTAGCACAACATTTCGGATTTGAAGAAAATTGTATGCAAAGATACAAATGCGCCGTTGCATCTAACAATGCAGCGGCGCATACCAAATTTATTAAAACACTGAGTGAAGTTAAACAAGAGCTACAAACCAAAGGATCGAGCCTTTCCTTAGCCATTAAGCTTAATGAACAATTGCTAGATTGGTTCGTGAACCATATTAAAAAAGTCGATCGAAAAATCAAGTCCTGCATAAGTAAGCCTTAATTTTAGTTTTAAAGCCTAAATCATCGGTGGTGCGATATTCATGGAAACTGTCAGGTAAATAACAGATCGGCTCTATGGCGCTTTTTTATTGGAATCAGGTCATATTCAACAACTAGCGATTATAAAAGTTTATGGGAGAGGCTAGCTCAGTGCGTAATAAAAGATGGTTAGGTGCGATCGCCCTTCTCACGGGTGCGGGTGTTCTGGGCAACTATTTCAGTTTGTCTCTTTTCTTTGGGGTTGATTTCCTGTTTGGCAGTATTCCCATACTGATTATTACTTACTACTTCGGCTTGGGCTGGGGAGGCTGGGCTGGTCTAATTGCAGGCAGCTATACTTATATCCTTTGGCATCATCCATACGCCACGATTATTTTGGTAATCGAGGCTCTGTTTGTAGGGTTTCTTTGCAAGAAGCGCCAACAGCCAAATATCCTTTTATTCGATGGGATTTACTGGTTCTTAATTGGAATGCCTCTCGTTTGGCTTTTCTACGGTCAAATGATGCACATGGAGGCGAATCAGACCATCCTCGTTATGTGCAAGCAAGCAGTCAACGGCATTTTTAATGCCTTAGTTGCCAGCTTAATTATTTCGTATGCGCCGATTTATCGGTGGATTAGTGCTTCAAAGCATCTCGCCCTTTCTTTACAACAAACTATTTTTCATCTGTTGGTAGCTTTTGTCTTTCTTCCAGGACTGCTCCTATTAGTTTGTGATGGTAGATACTTGGTTGGTCAAATCCAAGCGACGGTGCAAACGGAGTTACAAGCAAACGCAAAAACTATGACGAGTGCAATATCTCGATGGCATCAGCGACATCTCTTAGGTTTGAATACATTAGCTGAAAAATCGCTCAGGCCTGAAGCCGGCACGGCGGCTAATAGAGCGATTCAATCATCCGAGCAGCTACAACAAGATATTAGCCTGATCGAGCAGGTGTTGCCAGATTTCGACAAAATTTATGTAGCCGATTCATCGGGAACAATTTTAGCTACTTCTTCTCATTTAGATCAAACCCGTCTGCGGTCGATCGAACAAAGCACGGAACATAAATCTCTCATTACCCTGGCTCAAGAGCGGTCGAGACCTTGGATGACTTCTATCCAACAAGAGCTATTAATGGACAAACCTCATGTAGGATTGAATGTGCCCCTGCAAGTTCAAGGTCGTTTTCTTGGGCTGATCCACGGTTCATTAGGATTGAGCCAGATCAAAGCTCTCTACATTTTCCAGACAAACAATCAGCAACTACGCATTACATTGCTAGATCAAAACAACCGAGTCATTGCTAGTAATCAATCCGACCAACAGCTTTTGACCAGTGTTCAGGGGTCAAAGGACGGCAGCACTCGCATTTTAGAGGGAACCTTGCAGCAGTGGCTTCCTAGCAATGGCAAGAATCCGATGATCCGTTGGAAAAATTCTCTGTATATACAGGAATTTACCATTAGCCCCGCTCTGGACTGGAAATTACGCTTAGAAATTCCAGCCGCTCCCTATGTAGAAAATTTACAAAATCGCTACAAGGCTGACTTGAGTATTCTACTCCTCGTCACAATGTTGGCATTTTTGTTTGCAACGCTGGTTAGCGAACGACTGGTCCAGCCATTATCCTATTTAGCTCGTGCGACTACTGACTTACCCAACAAGCTTTCAGAAGAAACATTTGAATGGAAACATACCTCTGTTACGGAAATCAATGAGCTTGCCAGAAATTTTAAATGGATGGCGATCGTGCTTAATCAAAAATTTAGGGAGATTAAACAAGTCAACGCTACATTAGAACAGCGAGTTCAAGAACGAACGCATAAATTATCCAGAATCAATCGCTCTCTGAAAGCTGAAATTAAGAGACGTAAACAAGCCGAATCGGAACTAAGAACAAGAGAAGGGGCGATACGAGCTTTATATGAAGTCACTGCTACCCAAAATCTCAATTTTGAGCAGCGCATCCAAGCTTTGATTGAGATGGGATGTCAGAATTTGGGGCTTGAAAGTGGCGTCTTGGGTCGTGTGCAAGATAATCTTTATGAGGTGATCGTTGCGCGATCGCCCGATCGAGTCCTTAAACCGGGTGATGTCTTTGATATTAAGCAAACTTTGTGCTGTGAAGCTTTAGACACAAATGAACCCCTAACCATCCAACATACAGCCACCTCAAAATGGCGTCACCATCCTGCCTATCTTGCCTTTGGCATGGAAGCTTATATTGGAGCACGAGTTTTAGTTGCAGGCAAAGTCTACAGTACCCTCAGCTTTTCTAGTAAATATCCCCGTGCACAGAGGTTTAAATCGGCCCATGTGGAATTACTGAAGCTGATGGCTCAGTGGATTGGTAGTGAAATTGAACGGCATCAGGCAGAAATCGCTCTGCAAGCTAGTGAAGAGCGGTGGGAACTCGCCCTACGTGGTAGTAATGAAGGGGTATGGGATTGGAACGTCAACACCAATGAAGTATTCTTCTCGGCTCGCTGGAAAGAAATGTTGGGCTACGAGGATCATGAAATTCCCCATCACCTGGACGAATGGAGCAAGCGGGTGCATCCCGATGATCTCGGTTGCGTCATGCAAATAATTCAAGATCACTTTGATGGCAAAACTTCCTTTTATATTACAGAACATCGAGTTCTTTGTAAGGATGGGAGCTACAAGTGGATTCTAGCTAGAGGGCAGGCGCTTTCGGATGAAGCGGGCAGAGTTGTCCGTATGACTGGTTCTCAGAGCGATATTACCGAGCGCAAAAACTTAGAGCAGGAAATTCAAGCCAGAGAGCAATTATTGAATGCTTTCTTTAAAGGAGCTTCCCTAGCAGGGGTGGGGCTGTGTATCCACGATCGGCAGTTTCGATTTTTACAAATCAATGAGGCACTAGCTCAAATTAATGGCCACTCTGTGGAGGCTCACTTAGGTAAGACAAGCGATGATATTTTGGGGGAATTTGCTCCTGGTGTAAATGCACTGTTACAACAGGTTTTAACGACAGGAAAACCTTCCATCAACTTGGAAATGAGCACAGCACTATCCAGTCAAACGGGTGTCAAGCGCCACTGGCTCGTTTCTCACTTTCCCATTTTCAAGGATGCAGAGCAGGCTATAGCAGTGGGTTGCATTCTAATTGAAATTAGCGATCGCAAACGAGCCGAAGCGGAACTGCAACAAATGAGTGCGGCCCTAGAAAATGCCGTGGCAGGCATTTCTCGGCTTGACCCTCAAGGACGCTATATCTCTGTCAATGTGACTTATGCTGCCATCTGCGGATATCAGCCCGAGGAACTGCTAGGGATGGAGTGGCCAACAACCGTTCATCCTGAAGATGTTGAGAAGATGGGGGCTGCTTATGAGCAAATGTTGAGAGACGGCAGAGTCGAAGCGGAAGCTAGGGGAATGCGAAAAGATGGCTCCAGCTTCTATAAACAATTGGTGATGGTTTCTGCTTATGACGAGCAAAATGTGTTTGTCGGGCATCACTGCTTCATGAAGGATATTAGCGATCGCAAGCAGGCAGAAGAAGCACTACAACGACAGTTGCAAAAAGCCCTACTGCTGAAGCAAATTACCCAAGAAATTCGTCAAAGCCTCAATGCTCAGCAGATATTTGCAACGGCTGCTATCCAGATTGGGCAAACTTTTGGGGTCAGTCGCTGCTTAATTAGCACATACCAGGACAATCCACTGGCTCAGTTTCCTGTCGTTGCAGAGTATCTAGGAGTGGGATCTGGGCCCAGCGGCGAGCATAACCTTCTGGCGGCGAGTCCTGCTTATACAAAACGGTTGATGGCTCAAGATGAAGCGATCGCCTCCCCGGATGTCTACTGCGATTCATTGCTCACCTGTACACATTCTATTTGTACCCGTCTCAAATTGAGATCGACATTAGCAGTGCGAACCTCTTACCAAGGAGAACCGAATGGTGCCATTTGTTTGCACCAGTGCGATCGTTACCGTCATTGGACTGCAGATCAAGTGGAGTTGCTAGAATCAGTCGCGGCTCAAGTAGGAATTGCCCTAGCTCAAGCCAAGTTACTAGAGCAAGAAACTCAACAACGAGAAGAATTAACTCTGAAAAACTGTGCCCTGGAGCAAACTAGACGGGAAGCAGAAGCTGCGAACCGAGCCAAAAGTGAGTTTCTGGCGATGATGAGCCATGAAATTCGCACTCCCATGAATGCGGTTATTGGCATGACAGGACTACTGCTGGATACAGAACTCAAGGCTCAACAGCGAGACTTTATCGAGACGATTCGCAATAGTGGGGATACCCTCCTGAGTATCATCAACGACATCCTGGACTTCTCCAAAATTGAGTCGGGCAAGCTGGAGCTAGAAATGCATCCCTTGAGCTTGAGAGATTGCATAGAAGGTGCGATCGACCAACTTGCAGTTAAAGCAGATGAGAAGGATATTGAGTTGGGCTACCTCATCCAGCCTCAGACTCCTAAGTGGATTTTGGGTGATGTCACCCGTCTCCGTCAGATTCTAGTTAACTTGCTCAACAATGCGATTAAGTTTACTGAAACTGGGGAAGTTACCATTTCCGTAGAAGCCTCTCTAGTTGATTCGGACAAAAGAATTTCTGAACGAGGGAACTTGTCAGAAAGCTGGTATGAAATCCAGTTTGCCATTCAAGACACAGGCATTGGTATTCCAGCCAACCGGCTCGATCGACTGTTCAAGTCTTTTAGTCAAGTAGATGCTTCGACGACTCGGCAGTATGGAGGGACTGGTTTAGGTTTGGCGATTAGTAAGCGACTTAGTGAAACGATGAACGGCACGATCTGGGTTGAGAGCGGAGGCCACGTCGGAGGAACCCCTTCACCAAAATGGCAAGCCGCTAAGCTTAATCGAGTCACAATGGGTTCCACCTTCTACTTCACGATTGTGGCATCCTCTGTTGCTACTGAGTTAGCGGAACCGATGGAAATGTTACCAGAACTATCTGGCAAGCGTTTATTAATCGTGGATGACCAGCCCACTAACCGACAAATTCTGACGTTGCAAGCAGAGAGTTGGGGGATGCAGAGTCTGGCTGCCCAATCGGCTGCGGAAGCGCTCAACTGGCTTGAGAGTGGAGAAGCGTTTGATCTCGCTATTTTAGATATGCAAATGCCACAAATGGACGGCCTCACACTCGCCTCAGCCATCCACCACCATCCTAAGTGCCACCGTTTACCCCTAGTGCTGCTGACTTCAATGGGCTACCCAGAAGCTAGTTCTTCAGCGCTCTCCACCCACTTTGCGGCTTTTTTAAGCAAACCCATCAAACAATCCCAGCTCTATCAAATACTGATCCATGTGCTACAAGCTCAACCGAAAAAAGTTCAACAACAGGTCCCTATATCTGTCGAGGATGATATGAAACTTGCCGAGAGACTCCCACTGCGAATTCTTTTAGCAGAAGATCATCTGGTAAATCAGAAGGTGGCACTGCTGCTGTTAGAGCGTTTGGGATACCGGGCCGATATTGCTGCCAATGGATTGGAAGTTTTGGAAGCCCTGAATCGCCAGCCTTATGATGTGGTGCTGATGGATGTACAAATGCCAGAGATGGATGGACTTGAAGCCAGCCGTCGTATTTGCCAGGAGTGGCCGGCTCATACTCGTCCCTGGATTATTGCAATGACGGCAAATGCCATGCAGGGCGATCGCCAGGTTTGTCTTGATGCTGGCATGAATGACTATATCAGTAAACCAATTCGACTAGAGGCTCTCAACCAAGCGCTGAGTCAGTGTCCACCCCACCCGGAACCGCAGCAGGCCCAAAAGGAGGAATCCGATAGCAAGAAGCCAGAAATTGATGTGCCAGCGGTTAACCTCACTGAACTGCAAGCCTTCTGTAGCAGCATCGATCAAGATTCAAGCGAGATTTTGAGCTTGCTAGCTAATTGCTACTTGGAGGAAGCCGTAAAGTTGCTAGAAGCTATGAAATTAGCGATCGCCCAAGGGGATACTCAAACCCTAAACCGAGCGGCTCATACCCTCAAAGGCAGTAGTGCGAACCTAAGCGCGGCTCCTCTGGCCCACCTTTGTGCCACGCTAGAAGTTATGAGTACCTCTGGTGAACTAGATCGAGCCTCATCCTTATTTGCTCAAATCGAGAGTGAGTACGATCGTGTCAAGAATACTCTCCAACAAGAACTACAAGCATAGCGAAACTAATGTGTGAAACTCAATTAAAATAATTACTAATGAGTAATGACTAATGACTGCTGTCGGAGCGGAATCTCGATCGCAAACTCAGTACCTTTCCCCAATTCCGAATTGCATTTTAAAACGCCGCCGTGTTTCTCTACCACAATTTGGTAACTAATTGACAGTCCCAATCCAGTACCTTTTCCCACTGCCTTAGTCGTGAAAAAAGGGTCAAATATGCGTTGTCTCATAGATTCCGAAATTCCCGTACCGTTATCAGAAATCCGAATCACCGCGCTAGGAATAGTACCATTAAGTTCACCGACAGCAGTAGAGATTTTAATTTGAGGAGCTACAGATTGACCAGCGAGCAACTTGTGCGATTCCAAAGCATCGATCGCATTCCCGATTACATTCATAAATACTTGATTCAACTGTCCAGCATAACACTCAACTCGAGGCAAGATGCCGTATTCTTTCACTAGCACAATGTTTGCACCGTCCGCATTAGATTTCAGTCTGTGCTGTAAAATTAACAGGGTGCTGTCAATGCCCTCGTGAATATCAACCGCCTTCATTTGACTTTCGTCAAGACGAGAGAAATTCCTTAAAGACAGAACTATTTGACGGATGCGATCGGCTCCCACCTTCATTGACGATAGCAATTTTGGCAAATCTTCTAGCAGAAATTCTAAGTCAATATCTTCACTCAATTTTTCTATTTCAGGACTATAATCGGGATATTGCTGCTGGTAAAGTTCCAGCAAACTCAGTAAGCTAGCAGTATATTCACTAGCGTGATTGAGATTGCCGTAAATAAAATTAACTGGATTGTTAATTTCGTGAGCAATCCCGGCTACCAGTTGCCCCAAACCAGACATTTTTTCAGTTTGAATCAATTGAGCTTGAGTGTGCTGCAAATCTTTTAAACTTTGAGCGATTTGTTCTGCTTGGCGTCTGGTTTGAGCCAGCAAATCGGCTTGTTGGATAGCAACGCCTAATTGATTGGCAATCTGAGCTAAAAAGTTAACTTCTGAACTTTCCCAACAGCGGGGCCCAGAATGTTGATACGCTGTCAGCAAACCCCAAAGTTCTTTTCCTACAAAAATCGGCGCGCTCGCATAAGCCTTCACCTGAAATTGCTCTAAAATACCAAGGTCACACTCCGAATGGCAAACTTGATAAATATCGTCAACGGCTAGAGTTTCATTATTGGCATATCTGCCGCCTCGGTTTGACTGCAAATAAGTATCTTGCCAAACCGTACTGATACCTTTCCCTACCAATTTTATCCAGCCATCTTTCACAAACTCTGCCACATAATGGCCGCTCCAATCAGGATTAAATTGATAGACAGCAATTCTATCAACTTGCATAAACTGACACACTTCTTGGGTTGCAGTCTTAAAAATCGCGTTGATATCGAGAGATTCTCGAATCTTAGCCACCACTTCAAACAGTATCCGCTGTTGCTCGGCGGCCCACTGCAAATCAACTGATTGCTGCCGCGTTTTAGCCAACAAATCTGCTTGTTCTAATCCTACACTCAACTGAATTCCCACTTGCGTAGCAAACTGAATTTCCGAAGTGTTCCAATGGCGCAAACCGCTGCACTGGTGCACGCACAGCAAGCCCCAAAGTTCGCTGCCATTCATCAGCGGCATAATCACCTGAGCTCTAATTTGAAATTGAGCTAAAAGAGCAACATGGCAGTCTGAAAGTCCAGCATTTTCGACATCTTGTAGCACTTGAATCTGTCCCTGACTATATTTTTTGGCATAGTTTTCGCTAAAAAAATTATCGCGAACTTTTACATCCATTGCCGAAGAAAAACCAGGCAAAACATCTTCTGTAATAAATTCGCCTTCATTAAAATTTAAACTAGGATCGAAGCGATAGATGCCAACTCTATCGGCCTTTAATATCCGCCGCAATTCTGTAGTTGTAGTACGAAAAATTGTATCTAAATCGAGAGATTGTCGAACCTTAGCAACTACCTCAAACAGTATTCGCTCCTGCTCTGCTACCTGCTGCAACTCAACTGCTTGCTGCTGAGTTTGAGCGAGCAAATCTGCTTGTTCTAGGGCGATACTGAGCTGAGCCGAAATTTGGGTAGCAAACTTAATTTCGGAAGATTCCCAGTTGCGGGGAGCCGAACATTGGTGTACGCACAGCAACCCCCAAAGGTCGTTGCCTTTCATAATCGGTGCAACTAAAGTAGCTTTGACCTGAAATTGCTCCAAGACTTGCTCATAGCAATCTTCCAGTCCGGCTTGTCTGATGTCAGACATGGCGTGAACTCGCCCTTGAGAGTAGAGATTGGCGTAGTTTTCTCCAAAGCAGCGATCGTGCACTTTGACTGCCATTGCTGACCGAAAATCTGGCAAAACATCTTCGGCCACGAATTCGCCGTCCTTAAATTCTGATGCGGAATCGAAGCGGTAAACCGCAACTCTATCGGCATTTAAAGCCCGCCGCACTTCCTGGGACATCGTGCTAAATATCTTGTTTAAGTCGAGGGATTGCCGCATTTTTGCCACCACTTCAAACAGGACTCGCTGCTGTTGGGTCAACTGCTGTAGTTGAGCTGTACGCTTTTGAACTTGATTTTCTAAATTTGTGTTAAGTTCCTCTATTTGTTGATCGAGTTGGTAGTGGTTAATAGCATTAGAAAAGTGGTTGCCCAAAATTTGGAGCAATTCAATTTCTTCAGCCTTCCATTCGCGAATTTGGGCAGTTTTTGACTCTTTCCACGCTTCAAAAGATATCCGAGATTGGGCGAGCCGCGCGTCGCTATCAAACTGTCTAGCCCAGAGAGTTTCGGTGTCAAATTCTTCTCGAAAAATGGTCAAGTAACCGAATATTTGCTGACGGGTTCTGAGCGGTACGATTAAAATGCTGCGAATTTTGGTCGATCGAAATGCAGGTTGCAGGCTTCTCAAACTGCTAATTTGGTACAAGTCGGGAATTGCCCAAACCTGTTGCTCGCCGGATTTAAAATATTCGTGCCAGACGCTGTATTGCTCAACCTGCGGGTATTTGGCCGAAATTGGCATCTTCGGCCCTGAGCCGCAAGTGTAGACTGTGAGTTCCCGATTCGAGTTATCCGAATAGGGAACTAGATTCGTAACTTTGCTGCTGTCGCAAACGAATGGCGTGGCGAAAATGCACAGCCTGCCGCCGGCTGCATCTAGTGCTGCTACCGATTCTGCCAAAGCTGTTTGGAGTTCCATCGTCGGCGGGGAGTTAAGGGCTGCGGCGACGCGGTTGACGGCAGCTTCCCGTTGGGCTTTCGCCCTTGCTTGGGCGAGGAGGCTTGATTGGGCTATGGCGACGCCGAGCTGATCTGCCACCATCTGAACACCTTGGAGTTCGTTTTCTGCCACACTCCGCGACTCGGAGTGGTGAGATACCAACAACCCCCAGAATTCTTCGCCGTGAAAAATTGGTACTACCAAGCAAGCCTTGACGCCCAGTGCAGTCAAGTATTCAGCGTGGCAGGGGTCAACCGCACGAAAGCGCATTTCGTCGTCGGGCAGCAGTTGGCCGGAAACCGCCTCGCGACGCGGACTTTGGCCTAGCAGCCCGGAATCTATATCGACGATCGATCGCACCTGTAGTTGCGCGAACATTTCGCGGGCGTGAGGGGGAATATCGTCTGCTGGAAAATGCAGCCCCAAGAGGGATGGCAAGCGGTTGCCGTTAATTGATTCGGCAATCACTTCACCGCTACCGTCGCTATGAAATTTGTAGATTTTTACTCTGTCTGTTCCCAAGAACGATTGAACTTCGGCTGCTGTTGCGCTCAGAATTTCGGGTAGTTCTAGAGAGTGGCGAATGCGCTTGGCGATGCGTTCGAGCAAATTTGCTCGATCGAACCTCACCTTGAGATTTTCGATCTTTAATGAGTCCATTATTAATTTTTTGCTTTCCTAGCAATAACAGTAAGCGGCCCAAAAGTTTTGTGCCTGTTAAAAAATTCGGCAAGCACAGCCATTTAATAAAATATAAATATCCTGATGCCCGATCGTCGATTAGTTTTGCACCTGTAGCGATCTGCCCTAAAATTGCAACTTTCCATTGCAACTTTCAATTGTGTGGGATTACAACTTTTGTACTTTAAATATAAACTTTGTACAGCCTGCCTTGCAAGCTCTTTACCCCAACGGATTAAAATTGTCAAGTTTCAAGAGTGGCAGAGTCATTCACCGCCACCGATGAAGGTCGCACCGAAATATCTCAGTCCTGGATGCAAAAGCTGGGGGAGGAACGAGCTTACGGAAAGAAACAGCATGGAATTCAAAAGGTTAACTCAGAAATCGGGTTTCTACCTCTAGGATTGTATCTGCTGCTAGTGGGTTCCGAGAATGGTCGATCGACAATCTGCAGCTTGTTCCAGATATGGAGCAAAAAAAAGCTCCTGCCGTTAAGCAGGAGCCTTTTTTGATTAGACAATCAAATCAGAAATAAATTCGATCGATTAGTCTAAGTCTGGCATAGCCAGCACTGGTTCATTTTCGCGATCGATACCCTTCTCAAAGCCAGCGACAGCCGCGCGAGCGCGACCAGCGTGCCACAAGTGGCCGACCAAGAAGAAGAAACCCATCACAAAGTGGAAACAGGACAGCCAAGAACGAGGAGAAGTGAAGTTAAACGAGTTAACTTCAGTCGCCACACCGCCCACAGAGTTCAAAGAACCCAAAGGAGCGTGAGTCATGTACTCAGCCGCGCGGCGAGCTTGCCAAGGCTGAATGTCATTCTTGATTTTGTTCAAGTCTAAACCGTTAGTACCGCGCAAGGGTTCCAACCAAGGGCCTTGGAAATCCCAGAAACGCATCGTTTCACCGCCGAAAATGATTTCGCCAGTAGGAGAGCGCATCAGGTATTTGCCCAGACCGGTGGGGCCTTGTGCAGAACCGACGTTAGCACCCAAGCGTTGGTCGCGGATCAGGAAGGTCAAAGCTTGCGCTTGAGAAGCTTCCGGGCCCGTCGGGCCGTAGAATTCGCTGGGGTAAGCAGTGTTGTTGAACCAGACAAAGCAGCAAGCGATGAAGCCCATCAGGGACAAAGCGCCCAAGCTGTAAGACAGGTAAGCTTCGCCAGACCAGATTAAGGCGCGGCGAGCCCAGCCGAAAGGCTTGGTCAAAATGTGCCAAACACCGCCAGCGATACAAATCAGGCCCAGCCAGATGTGACCGCCGATGATGTCTTCCATGTTGTTGACGCTGACAATCCAGCCTTCGCCACCAAAAGGAGAGCGCACCAAGTAGCCAAAAATCACAGCCGGATTCAGAGTTGGGTTCGTGATAATACGCACGTCGCCGCCGCCCGGAGCCCAAGTGTCATAGACACCGCCGAAGAACATGGCCTTAGCTACCAACAGCAAGCAACCGCCACCCAACAAAATTAGGTGATAGCCGATGATATTGGTCATCTGGTTCTTATCTTTCCAGTCGTAGCCGAAGAAAGAAGAGTATTCTTCGAGAACTTCCGGGCCGCGAACGGCGTGATAAATGCCGCCCAAACCGAGAACAGCAGATGAAATCAAGTGAAGAACGCCGACTACGAAGAACGGGAAGATATCAGTGACTTCACCGCCGGGGCCTACACCCCAACCCAAAGTAGCGACGTGGGGCATCAAAATTAAGCCCTGTTCGTACATGGGCTTTTCTGGGATAAAGTGAGCGACTTCAAACAAAGTCATTGCACCCGCCCAGAACACGATCAAGCCAGCGTGAGCGACGTGTGCGCCCAGCAGTTTGCCGGAGAGATTGATTAAACGAGCGTTGCCAGACCACCAAGCGAACCCGGAGGATTCTTGGTCGCGACCGCTTGCGTAGGAATTAGAGAGCGTTACCACCCGGTAGAACCTCCAACGATTTTAGATTTTGGATTTTGGGTTTTTTTGTTCCCCAGTAGGACACGGGAGTACCGCACCTGCGCCGGGGAATTGGGATTTGGATTTCAGATTAAGTTAAAAAAATAAAATTAATCTGAAATCCAAATCCTGATTTTTTTAAAGTGCGTTACCGCGAGGCAGAACTTCTTCAGGGAAGATGAAGTTTTCGTGAGGTTGGTCTGTCGGAGCCATCCAAGCACGAATGCCTTCGTTAAGCAGAATGTTCTTAGTGTAGAACGTTTCAAACTCAGGATCTTCTGCAGCGCGTAATTCTTGTGATACGAAGTCATAGGCGCGCAGGTTTAATGCTAAACCGACGATGCCAATGGAGCTCATCCACAAGCCTGTGACAGGTACGAACAGCATGAAGAAGTGCAACCAGCGCTTGTTGGAGAAGGCAATTCCGAAGATTTGCGACCAAAAGCGGTTAGCTGTAACCATCGAGTAGGTTTCTTCTGACTGAGTTGGGTTGAAGGCGCGGAAGGTGTTTGAGCCTTCGCCGTCTTCAAACAAGGTGTTTTCTACGGTTGCACCGTGGATGGCGCACAACAGCGCGCCGCCCAAGATGCCTGCAACGCCCATCATGTGGAAGGGGTTGAGCGTCCAGTTGTGGAAGCCTTGCAGGAATAGCAAAAAGCGGAAAATTGCTGCGACGCCGAAACTGGGGGCGAAGAACCAGCCTGATTGACCCAAGGGGTAAAGCAGGAACACCGAAACAAACACGGCGATGGGGCCGGTGAATGCTAGGGCGTTGTAGGGACGGATGCCGACTAAACGGGCGATTTCAATCTGACGCAGGCAAAAGCCGATCAGTGCGAAGGCGCCGTGGAGGGCGACGAATGTCCACAGTCCACCGAGTTGGAACCAGCGGGTGAAGTCCCACTGTGCTTCGGGGCCCCACAGAAACAGCAGGGAGTGTCCGAGGCTGTTAGCTGGGGTTGATACGGCTACGGTGAGGAAGTTGGCTCCTTCGAGGTAGGAGCTTGCCAAACCGTGGGTGTACCAGGATGTGACGAAGGTGGTGCCTGTTAACCAGCCACCGATGGCTAGGTAGGCGCAGGGGAATAGCAGGATGCCAGACCAGCCTACGAAGACGAAGCGATCGCGTTTGAGCCAGTCGTCGAGGACATCAAAGATGCCTCTTTCGTTCTGGGCGCGTCCGACTGCGATTGTCATTGGGGTAAAATCCTTTTGCTTGTTAAAAGACCAAGGTTTCTAATTAAAGTTAACATAACTATATATTAGAAGTTCATAATTTTTCAACTAGAACAGTAGAGTTCCCCCACTAGAGGCGTAGTCGATGAAAGCGTGGTTGAGAGGAAGGCCATCTTGGTTGACGATGCTCAGCAACAATCCAACTGACCCTTCGTCGCCAAGCGGCGAGGTGGCGGTGGTTGAGGAGTTGATACACAATCCCGATCAGTCGATCGCGATCGCCTCAGCGAAGCGTGACACTCGGTGGGCTAATTGAATTAAGATTTGGCTTTAAGGCTGTTTAATTTTATGACTGCAAAAACAATGACCTCGATCGATCCTGTCCTGCGCTACCCGGTTTTGGGCTCCCGCCGCTTCAGCAATTACTGGTGGGCGACGGTGGTCAGCATTGGAGGGACTGGTTTCCTGCTGTCGGGCATTTCCAGCTACTTGCACGTTAACCTGCTGCCTTTTGCTGACCCGACTCAGCTTGTTTTCATCCCCCAAGGCATTGCGATGGGTTTCTACGGTGTCTGTGGCGTGCTGTTGGCGCTTTACCTGTGGCTGACTATTCTCTGGGATGTCGGTGGCGGTTACAACGAGTTCGATCGACAAACTGGTAACATTCGGATCTTTCGCTGGGGTTTTCCCGGCAAAAACCGCAAAGTTGATTTTAATTGCAAGACATCGGAGGTGCAATCTGTGCGGGTGGACATTAAAGAAGGTCTCAATCCCCGCCGCAGTATTTATCTTAAGCTCAAAGACCGCCGTCAGTTTCCCCTGACTAGAGTCGGACAGCCGATTGCTTTGTCTGAAGTGGAAAATCAAGCGGCCGAATTGGCTCGATTTTTGCAAGTTCCCCTAGAAGGACTATAGGGATTTTCGATTTTCGATTTTCGATTTTCGATTGGTAATGTCTCGTAGGGTGCGCCGGGGCGCGCACCTTACCTACCTGGTCAGTGAAAAACGTCAATCTGCGAGTAAGCCCGTTACCAATTTTTGAATCTGTCAATTAACAATACTTGGGATAGTTTTTGATTGCCAACCGTAGAATAAGGATTTCAAGGCGATTAGGCAAGTTCGCTATCCAAGGAAAATCGCGGGTTCCAGACTACGAACTAAAAACAGTTCGGACTATTGAATTAAAATCTTTAGTTGCAAAGTCCGTAATTGACTCAAAGTGAAAATACAAATGCAAATGCAAATCAAAATTCAGCGGTGGTTGTTCTCACTTTTAATAATTGGCGCGCTGTTTGTTGGGGGATGCGGTAATTCCCCCGTTGCAAACTCGACTCCGACATCGAATCCGGCGTCGGGTGAAAATATTTCTTTGTCTCCGTCTCCGTCTCCTGCTGCTGTAGCGACGAGTTCGCAATTTAGCAATTTGCCACGCTTGGAAGGAAAAGCAACGGTGGTGATGACCGTTAAAGGTGCTCCAATTACGATCGAACTCGACGGCACAAATGCACCAATTACTGCAGGCAATTTTGTGGATTTGGTTCAGAAAGAAGTCTACGACGGGCTGGTATTTCACCGAGTCGTGCGGGAACCTCAGCCTTTTGTAGTTCAGGGCGGCGACCCCCAGGGCAAAGACCCTAAATTCCCTAAAGCGCGACTGGGAACTGGCGGTTTTATTGACCCAAAAACTACTACCGAACGCAGGATTCCTCTGGAAATTAAAGCTAAAGGTGCGGCCAATCCGACTTACAGCGCGACGCTAGAAGAAGCTGGGGTTAAGGAGAAACCCGTGTTGATGCACAGTCGCGGGGCTGTTGCTATGGCTCGATCGCAGAGTCCTGATTCGGCTTCTTCTCAGTTTTACATTACTTTGACCGATGTACCGTTTTTGGACGGTAGCTATGCGGTTTTTGGGTACGTCAAGCAAGGCATGGATGTTGTTGATAAGATTGAAGCGGGCGATCGCATTGATAAGGCTACTGTTACTCAGGGTTTGGAAAATTTTAAGCCTGTTCAGTAGTCAGTAGTCAGTAGTCAGTCGTCATATCAATTCCGGTTGCACAATGGAGATGATTGTTGACGGTTGACTGTTGACTGTTGACTGTTGAGTCGGAGTAGAAAAACTGACTGATTGTTGACGGTTGATGGTTGACTCGATTTTATGATTCCGATGCAACCGGAAACGATATCAGTCGTTGGTCGTTGGTTAGTAGTTAATAATTTGTTCCAATCATAAACAACTAATAACTAATGACTAATGACTAATGACTAAAAAATTGGGAATCTGAGGGCTGATGTGGATGTTGTTATTACGGGAATTGGCCTGGTTTCTGCTTTAGGCCCTCTGGATTGTAGCTGGAAAAGATTGTTGTCTGGGGAATCAGGAATTCGGCAACATCAACCTTTTATAGAACTTGAACGGCGACCTTTGGCTTTAATTGGCACTAAACCGGTCGATTTAATAACTTTAATTCGGCAGGTTTTAGCAGATGCTTTGCAAGATGCTAATTTGACTTTGCCTTTGCCCGATTGCGGGATTGTTATTGGCTCTAGCCGAGGTTTTCAGGCAAATTTGGAACAGTTGGCGAGGGAAGGAAGTTCGGCAACGGATTCTGTAACGGATGTAACGGATGTCAGGAAGAAGGAAGAAGGAAGAAGGAAGAGGGAAGAAGGAAGAGGGGAGAAGGAAGACGAAAGAGAATTCTCAATTACCGATTCCCAATTCCCTATGCCCCATGCCCTATGCCCCATGCCCCATGCCCTATGCCCGATTCCCAATTCTCAATTTGTGAATTTTTTGCCTCACATGGGGGCGATCGCAGCGGCGAGGGCAATTGGCTCGATGGGGCCGGTGCTGGCGCCGATGGCTGCTTGTGCGACGGGCTTACAGTCGATCGCCCGCGCTGTTGATTTAATCCGCACTGGTGAGTGTCAGCGGGCGATCGCAGGTGCTGTGGAAGCGCCTATCACACCGCTTACTCTGGCTGGATTTAGCCGGATGGGTGCTTTGGCAAACAATGGGTGCTATCCCTTTGATGAAAATCGGGAAGGCTTTGTGATCGGTGAAGGCGGGGCTTTATTTGTATTAGAATCGGCCGAGTTGGCAAGGCGTCGTGGTGCTAAAATTTACGGTCGAGTTTCCGGTTTGGGCTTGACAAATGATGCTTGTCATGCTAATGCCCCGGAGCTGGGGGGGGAAAGTGCGATCGCGGCGGTAAATCAATGTTTGAAACGCAGCAATTTAGCGGCGATTGATATAGATTTTATTCATGCTCACGGTACTGCAACTGAGTTAAATGACCGACACGAAGCACTGTTAATTGAGAAGTTATTTCACCCAGGAGTTGCTGTTAGTTCGACTAAGGGGGCGACGGGGCATACTTTGGGAGCTTCGGGAGCTTTGGGCGTGGCTTTTTGTTTGATGAGTATTAAATATCAGATGTTACCGCCTTGCGTGGGAATGAAAAAACCGGGGTTTGAATTAGATTTTGTTCGCTGTGCGCGATCGGCTATTGTCAGAAATGCGGTTTGTTTAAGTTTTGGCTTTGGCGGGCAGAATGCTGCGATCGTTTTATCTGGCGAGCGTTAATTTTTGTAAACTCGGTCGATCGGCATTTAAATTACACGCTCTCTCTACAGTTAAAATCTTCTGAGGTGGCCGGAGAACCCCCGCACATCCAATTTAAATCTCAAAAATACTACAATACTTATGTATTTTAGTCAATTAACTGAGAATTTTGGTGAGATTGCTGGTGCTGCTATGCTAGTCTGGCTCTGCATCCCGACGCTAATCCTTGCGTCAAAGCCTAGGAGGCTAGAAAAGAGAGCCAGATTAAAGCAGTATTGTATTTTATTAACGCACCGATGGCGATCGGCGAAAATAGAAGAAAGAAACTGTTTAAATTAAGTCTCAGGTATTTTCACATGGATCTGGCCTCTCATCGATTTATGTCTTATTTTGAACCAGAGCAAGCTGCTCACCTTTGCCAAATAGCTGTTTTGGAGAGTTTTGCTGAGGAAACGCTGGTTTTTGAAGAAGGAGAAACAGCGGATTTTTTATATCTAGTTTTAGAAGGTAAAGTCGAGTTTAGCAAGCGGATCGAAAATCATAAATATCAAACTGTTGCTGTCGCTAACCCAGACGATTATTTTGGCGAACTCGGAGTTTTAGACGGAGAGCCTCGCAGTGCTAGAGCTGTGGCAGTTGCAGGCTCGACTTTGGCCAAAATAGACCGTGAAGAACTAATAACAACTCTCCAGTTTGCTAAAGGCAGTTCGGTACTGCAAATGTTTAGTTTCATTACTAAAAATTTACGGGATACCACGGATCAATATGTTAGCCAGTTGGTACATAAACAAAAAATGGTATTGGTAGGAGAAATGGTGAGTACAATTATTCACGATTTCAAAAGCCCTTTTACCGGAATTAAACTCTCCAGTGAAGTGCTCAAAGAAATGCACCCGGATGAGGAAACTCAGGAGTGGTGCGAACTTATTCAATTGCAGGTTCAGCGAATGTTGGGGATGGCTGAAGAAGTGTTAGAATTTTCGCGCGGCAATTCTGTATTAAATAAAAAACCAGTTAATCTAATTCAGACGTTGCAGCAGTTTCAAAAGTTGAACCGAGTTTATTTTGAAGCAGCAAAAGTAGATTTGGTAGTACGGGTGACAGAAGTGATAGTGGAAGCGGATGAAAATAAGATTTTGCGCGTTTTACAAAATTTAGTTGGGAATGCTGTTGAGGCTTTTGGCGGACGAGGGGGGCGGGTGGAGATTGCTGCGTGGCAAAGTGAGGATTGGGCAGAAATTAGCATTTACGATAACGGCCCCGGCATTCCACCGGCAATTAAGGAAAAGTTATTTGAACCGTTTGTGACCTATGGTAAACGGACTGGTACTGGGTTGGGAACGGCAATTGTTAAGTCGATGGTTGAGGCTCACAAAGGGCAAATTACTTATGAGTCGGAGGATGGAAAAGGGACAACTTTTTACATCCGCTTGCCGAAAACCGAGGCTTTAGCAGATAATATCTAAGTAGGTAGGAAGATATATACTTAGGACTTTCTCACTAAGCCTCATATCGATTCCGGTTGCACCGGAATAATTGTTGACTGTTGACTGTAGAAGGATGTGTCAAAAAAATGAAAAGTGCGCGAATTATTTGTTGGCAGATTGATTCGACTGTACGCCCGACTTTCGCAGCGCGGATTTGATATCATTCCGGCACAGCAGGAATTGATATCAGAGACTTGGTTGATGAGTAGATATCTTGTTATCAAACAATGTTTTTATAATAAACCGGGTTTAAGAGCGTAAGTCCTAATACTGTGTAGCGACTTGCAGAATAAAGTAGAATTGAATTAACGAAATGCTAAAAATCTGATGCCAGTTACTATTCAAACCTTACCCACAGAAGTTATCAATTTAATTGCCGCCGGCGAAGTGATTGACTCGATCGCCGCTGCGGTACGAGAATTAGTTGAAAATTCTCTGGATGCTGGCGCAACTCGCATCGTTGTTTCTGTCTGGCCCGAACAGTGGCGGGTGCAAGTTGCAGATAATGGTACAGGAATGGATCTGGAAAATTTGCGGCAGGCGGCTTCGCCTCACAGTACGAGCAAAATTACCACAGAAGCAGACCTTTACAAAATTGATACTTTGGGATTTCGTGGGGAAGCTTTGCACAGTTTAGCTCAGTTGGGCTGTTTGGAGGTTTTGAGCCGATCGAATGATTTGGGATTGGGGGATTTTTCGGAAAATCCAGAGTCGGCGTCAAACCCCGCCAAATCATCCTTTAACAAGGGGGGAATTGAAAATGCTCGATCGGGCTGGCGGGTGGTTTACAATAACGCGGGCGTTGCTGTAGAGGTGGAAACAGCGGCGATCGCTCCGGGTACGGTGGTGACTGTTGATAATTTGTTTGGCAATTGGCCTGTGCGCCGCAGTTTTTTGTCGCCGGCACAGCAAATGCGATCGATCCAATTAACCCTTCAGCAAATTGCTATTTGTCACCCGCACGTTAATTGGCAGTTGCGTCAAGGAAATACGCCTTGTTTGCACGTAACTCCTGGTAGCACAGCGGAACAACTTTTACCTCAATTCGTGCGGGGAATTCGCTTGAATGATTTGCAGTATTTAAAAGTAAATTTGCCTTCAGTTCCTGAAAGGAATAAATCGCCAGATTATTTCGCACACACGCAATTGTTTTTGTCAAAAACACAGCCGAGTTACCAATTCCCAATTCCCGATGCCCAATGCCCAATGCCCCATGCCCAATTCCCAATTCCCAATTCCCAGTTTTTAGAATTAGTAATTGGTTTGCCAGATCGCTGTCACCGCAGACGGCCGGATTGGGTGAAAGTTGGGGTAAATCGGCGAGTTGTGCGATCGCCCGAATTAGAGCAAACTATTCTCAGCGCCTTTGCCCGCACTTGTCCGCGCGATCGCTATCCCGTGTGTTTTGTTCACCTGCAAATCTCCCCTTCGGAAATCGACTGGAACCGCCACCCGGCTAAGGTTGAAATTTATCTGCACGATCCGAGTTTTTGGCAAGAACAAGTTAGCGCGGCAATTGCTCGTGCTTTGCACCTGAACGATGAAGTTTTGCCGTCTGCCCCAATTCCCGATCGAGTGGGAAAATTGCTGAAGGCATCGGAACAAAAAACTGCTTACAGTGTCGGGATTTCGGCTATACAGAATGAGGAAGGCGACGAACAGGAAAAAGCTAATAAAATAGGATTGATGGAATTGAGGGCGATCGCTCAAGTTCACAATACTTACATTGTTGCCGAACATTCCAGCGGAATGTGGTTGGTGGAACAACACATCGCTCACGAGCGCGTTTTATACGAGCAATTATGCGTGGATTGGCAGCTAAAATGTCTAGAAAAACCAGTTATTCTCAGTCAATTATCGGCGCTGCAAATTGAGAATTTATCCCGCTTGGGTTTGGAAGTAGAAAGTTTTGGCGAACAGCTATGGGCGGCCCGCGAAGTTCCTGAATTGTTAGCCGATCGAGATGACTGTGCGGATGCGCTGTTTGAACTCAGTAAAGTCGCAGATTTACAAGCGGCTCAAGTTGCGACTGCTTGCCGTAGCGCTATGCGAAACGGTACTCCTTTGAGTCTTTCCCAAATGCAAAATTTGTTGGATGAATGGCAGCAAACTCGTAATCCGCGCACTTGTCCTCACGGCCGCCCCATCTATTTTGCTTTGGAAGAATCGACTCTGGCTCGGATTTTTCGCCGCAGTTGGGTGATTGGTAAAAGTCACGGGATTTGAAAGTTGATTGGACATCCGAGGGCGTTCACCTCAATCTGGCTCGCTCGCCAAAAATATCGTGAAGCTTTATTAAAAATAGGGGCTGATTTAGATAAAACAACTTAGAATATATTAAAATTTAAATAATGCAGTGTTTTTAATATCTTTTGGGCAACAGGCAAGATGCCTGTTCCACAAGAAAAAATGCCTGTCTTACCATAAAAGATTTAATTACACTACAAAAAGCTGCAACAGGCAAGATGCCTGTTCCACAATAAAAAGTATCTATTTTACCATAAAAAAGGTTAATTATACTACAAAAAATGCCGATTTACCCGAATAATCTTTGTTGTGGAACAGGCATCTTGCCTGTTCATGATATTAGTCCAATAAGTACATTAAAAATAAATCAATAATAAATATGGATTTTCCGATCGCCCGACAACTCTTTTATCGAGAAATAAATCAGCCTGATGGCTCGATTGACCTGGCGAAAGCTGCTCTTTATATGGCTTTGGAAGAATACCCCAATTTAGAGCCAGAGGAGTATCTCAACGCTCTCGACACGATCGCCGATGAAGTGCGCGATCGCCTGCCGGCACAGAATTATCCGCTGCGGATTATTCAAACTATTAACGGCTATTTATACGGAGAGTTGCAGTTTGCTGGCAATGATGTTGATTATTACGACCCCCGCAATAGCTTTTTGAATGAAGTGATCGATCGGCGTACTGGCATTCCCATCTCTTTATCTTTGGTTTATTTGGAGGTTGCTAAGCGGATTGATTTTCCGATGGTGGGAATTGGGATGCCAGGACATTTTTTAATTAGACCGGATTTTGAAGATGCTGGTATTTTTGTTGATGCGTTTAACGGCGGCGAAATCTTGTTTCCTGAAGATTGTCAAGCCAGACTTTCTCAAATTTATGGGCAACCTATGGAGTTGCAGCCGACTTTTCTCGCCCCGGTAAGTCGCCGGCATTTGTTGGGGCGAATGCTGGGAAATCTCAAGGCGATTTACTTGCAACAGGGAGATGCTGTGAGGGTACTCTGGGCGATCGAACGGATTTTGCTGCTGTTTCCCGAGGCGCTGGGGGAACGGCGCGATCGCGGAATTCTCTATTATCAACTGGGACGCTTGGTCGAAGCGCGCCACGATTTGGAACTATACCTGAGAAATGCTCCGAATGCTCCTGATGCTGCTAGAATTCGCCAATTGGTCGATCGGCTCGATCGGGATATTTAAATTTGGTATCGATCGCACACTATAGCCATCCTCGCATCATTTGTGAATTTCTTACTCCCTCCCCTTGATAAGGGGAGGGTTGGGGTGGGGTCAATCGATTTGAGATTTGAGATTTGAGATTTTAGATTTTAGAGGCGACCCCACGGATAAATGCGGGGGCTTGAGGATTTTCGATTTTAGATTTTGGATTGATTCCACAGATAAATCACGTGGCGGGTACCACCTTTGAAATTCGTGGTCAAAAATTTACGACTCCTGCAAGGATTGCTATATAAGAGGTGAAAGCGACACTCAATAAACTGCTGCCCGACGACCCAATTTCGCTTTTATACTTTTTGCCAAGGCATCTAAAATTGTCAAACAGCTAGTTATAACATATTCATGGTCAATTAATACCTATCTTTTGATAGGTTAAATTTGCTTGACATGACTGTAAAATCATAGGTCATTTACCGAACTTCCGAGTCCACTTTCCCGACTGATACCCGCACTGATACCCGCACTGATACCCGCACAGACGAGCGATCTAAAAAGTATTTTGACGTAAAGAGGCACAAACTCATGAACTTTCAGTTTCAACAAGGTTATCTCAACGGAATGCAACCGCTGTCAGCCCATTTAACCAAAAGAATGTCAAAGTCTTTATCATTAGGTTTGGCGCTTTTGCTGGGAACAAGTGCAGTATTCCTAAGCAGCGGCAAAGCCTTTGCATTAGATAATGTCACCGTAAAATACGGTGCTGTTGACGTAACATTACCGATGAGCGACTTACAAAGCTTTGCACAAACCGGCAAAGCATCATCTCAACTGCAAAGCGTTCTGAGTCTTGCGAAACAAACTCCCGAGTCGGTGCGCCAAATATTAACGCAAGAAGTCCCTTTAGATTCCCAATTAGTAGCGGGGCTGGCAAATACTTATTTTGGGGAAATTGTTTTCAAACAATTGGGCGAGGTTGCTTATACGCCGGCCACTCGTCTTCAAAGCGCGCCCGCACTGCGCGATGCTTTAGTCGCAGCTTCCAAAGATGGCAAAATATCGCTGATTGAAGTGATGCAAAATTACAGCCCTGCTGCCTTAGAAGTTGACGGGAATCAAGCTATGGCTATTTACCAACGAGTGATTAAAGACTTGCAAAATTTGCAAGCTATGTATCAGAATTCCCCGGCTTTGCAAAATACCGCCGGCCAAGCGGTGAATTCGGCCCGACAAATGATTTGTCAGCCCAGTCCATCGGGAAGTGCGAAATAAATATATAGCCTTTCGAGCGCAAGATGAGGTACTCATGGGCATAGGGCATAGGGCATAGGGCATAGGCCTCCCTGGGCACAGGGCATAGGGCATAGGGCATACCTCACCACGCTTGAGAACCGCTATAGCAATCCTTGCAGGAGTCGTAAATTTTTTACCCCACCCCAACCCTCCCCGAACTCGCGGGGAGGGAGTAAGAAATTCACAAATGATGCGAGGATTGCTATAACTGAAGTTTGAGGGAAGGGGGAATTGGGAATTGGGAATTGGTGCTTTTTTTCCTATTAGCCCTAGCTTTCAGCTATTAGCAATTACTTATGACCCATTACCAATTCTTCGGCTACGCGAGCCAACAAGTTCCCAATTACCCATTATCCATTACCCCTTACCCATTCTTTGAGATAGTTGCTCGGCTACCCGCTTGAGTCGGCGGAGTTGGTCTTTCATATCTTTCTGCGTCCAAGGGGCTGCAAAGCGATTGAAACCAAATCTAATTAAACGATTGGGAATTTGAAATTCAAAGCGGTTAATCAAGAGAGTTCCTTGGATTTGCGGCTGGCATTCCCAACGATCGCATCCTTTGAAAAATCCGTCAAACCCCCAAACAATTAAACCTGGTTGTCGCTCCAACACAACACTCTCTAAAGAGGGTTGCAAAACAGGAATTTTTATGATAAACAAGCTGCGACTTCCTACGGCAGTATCCCATTCCCCCTGGGGATCGCAGCGTAGCAAGGGATTGAGCCACTTGTGCATTAAAGTGCGATCGACTATACATTGCTCCACCAGAGTAGCAGCAGCGCGAATTTCAATGGATTGCTCGAAAACTTGACGAATTGACATGAGAACCTGCAACAAGGAGGGTATTACAAAACTTTGCTTACTTGATAGTCCTTTATTTACTTGTAACGTCAATTCTTCCAGAAATAAAAAGATTGACACACTCATAAATACAGTGTATCATCTTGAATTAAAGTATATATACCGATTATGCAGTTAGTCGAAAGGCACATCATTAAACCAAATCATAGGTTTTATCGAGAAGGCGATCGACTGTGTTGGCTGTGCAAAAATCTTTACAATAGCCCTAACTACATCTACCGGCAAAAGTTTTTGGCCAGCAAACAAACAAACTTTCTGGCTGTTTATCGCGCTCTCAAAACAAGTCCTGACTACAAACCACTGCCCGCAAAGGTAGCACAAAGCACGATCGGCTTAGCGATCAAAGCATGGACGAGCTACTATCTGGGGGTGCGAAACTATCAGGAAGACCCAACTAAATTTAAAGCCGCCCCGAAAATCCCTCAATACAAAGGTTCAAGAGAGCCAAAAAGAGAGGACGGGCGCTATGTAGTTGTATTTAATTGTCAAGCAGTCAGCAAAAAAGCCTTAAAAAAAGGATATGCTCGTCCCTCTGGGACTAATATTTGGTTCCCCTCAAAAGTCACCTCGATTCTGGAAATCCGGATTGTTCCCAAAGTAGGTTGTTATGTTGTCGAGGTGGTCTATGAAAAGTTAGAACAGCCTTTACAAGTTAATCAGACAGTAGCGGCCATAGATTTAGGATTAAACAATCGGGCAACATTAACCTACAATGTTCCTGGGTTAGTACCGACAATCTACGAGGGACGGGGTGTTAAGTCAAGAAACCAATACTGCAATCAAGTTTCATCGGCATTGAAATCATTGCTGCCCGCAGCGCAAAAAAACAGTAAAAAACTTGCCCCATTGTGGCACAAGCCTAACTGTAAAGTGGATTACTACCTCCACACGACGAGTTCCGCAATTATTAAAGAACTCCTTAATCATCAAAGGGGCTTGCTAGCGATAGGCTGGAACCATGATTTTCAAGAGGGGATTAATACTGGTAAGGTTAATAATCAAAATTTTGCCTGTATTCCCCATCGCCGATTCGTGCAAATGTTGCAGTACAAAGGACAACTTGCGGGAATTAAAGTTGTGTTAGTTGAGGAGAGTTACACATCCAAATGTTCAGCTTGGGATTTGGAACCAATTCAACAACATTCCGACTACATTGGCAGTAGGGTAAAAAGAGGATTGTTCAGAACCCAAACTGGACGCTTCATAAATGCCGATGTCAAGGGTTATTTGAATATTGGCACAAAAGCAGTCGGAGATGGGTTGATCCCAAATTCGATAGAGGGTTTTGTAGTTAACCCCGTACATTAAAAGTGTAGAAACATTAAATTTAGGCGATGTCTAGATTTTTTGGAACTATTATTAAAGTTTCGTCTTCTCCTTGTCAAATGTGACGTTAACCTGAGAAAAAAATGAATGAAACTTGGCAAGAAATAACTCAACCGATATCGGGCCCCATAGCGGCTTTGTCCGATCGCCTTTTGGCACAGGCCCAGCCCGCAAATCCGCTGGCACAGGCCGAACGCGGAATTAACAATCTCTTTCAGGGCTCAAACATTGAAAATCTCCTCTGGGCCGTCGGTATCCTGCTAGTTGGCTTGATAGTATCAGCCGTCGTCTCATCTATAGTCGGGGGATTGCTCAAGAAGACTACGATCGACAATCGGCTGGCGGCTTGGATTACCGGCCGCCCGGAAGGATCTCAAACCCCGCAAGTGGAAAAATGGATTTCCACAGCGGTGTTCTGGATCATTTTTATCTTTTTCCTAATTGCCTTTTTCGATCGCCTGAATCTAACGGCTGTCTCGCAACCGCTCAATACTTTTCTCAATCAAATTACCGGCTTCTTGCCGAAGTTAGCCGGCGCGCTAATTTGGTTGGGGATTGCTTGGGTGTTGGCGACAGTCGCCAAAATGGCCGTATCGCGCGTGATGCGGACTTTTAGCGTAGACGAGCGCTTGAATCAGGAGGTGGGCGCAGCGCCCACTGAGCGCCCTTTGCTGCTGAGCGATACTGTGGCGAATGCGCTGTACTGGTTCATTTTTCTGCTGTTTTTGCCGCTGATTCTCGACTCACTGGAAATGCAGCAGGCTCTGCTGCCGGTTAATAATTTACTCAACCAAATTCTGGCGGCAATTCCGAAAATTCTGGAAGCTGTGCTGATTGGGTTTGTGGGCTGGCTGCTGGCTATGGTGGTGCGGCGGATTGTCACGAATCTGTTGGCCGCTGCTGGGGCGGACGGTTTGGGCGCTCGGTTTGGAATTTCGCGGACTTCTGGCGGACAATCGCTGTCGTGGATTGCCGGGACGATCGTCTATGTTTTGATTTTGATTCCAACCGCGATCGCAGCTCTCAACGCTTTGGACATTCAAGCGATTTCGCAGCCTGCAGTCGCGATGCTCAACGACATTTTGGGCGCGGTTCCCAAAATCTTCACCGCAGCCCTGATTCTGGCGCTTGCTTACATTTTGGGGCGCTGGGTAGGCGATTTGGTTACTAATATCCTGACCGGAATTGGCTTTAACAATGTCTTTTCTTGGTTGGGCGTGCAGCCACCGAAACAGTCGCTGAGGCTACCGCCAAGTTCGATCGATCCGGAGGCAACGATTCTTCAGGAACCGGAACTTCCGGCCCGCACACCTTCTGAGTTTGTCGGTATTGTGGTGCAGGTGGGCATCATCCTGTTTGCTGTGGTGGCAGCTACCGACGTGCTGCAAATTCCCGCGCTGACGGCGATTGTTAGCGGTATTGTCCTGGTTGCAGGTCGGGTGCTCGCCGGTTTGGTGGTATTTGCGATCGGCTTGTATTTGGCGAATCTGGCGTTTAGTTTGATTGCCAGTTCTGGAACTCGTCAAGCGCGGCTTTTGGGCCAAGCGGCTCGGATTGCTATTATTGCCTTTGTTTCGGCCTTGGCGCTGCAACAGATGGGCATTGGCAGCGATATTGTGAATTTGGCTTTCGGGCTGCTGCTTGGGGCGATCGCAGTTGGCATTGCTCTAGCTTTTGGTTTGGGCGGGCGCGAGATTGCGGCCGACCAAATTCGCGAATTGTTAGCGTCGTTTAAACAAGATAAGACGCCGCGTTCGTAACTCTATAAAATGGCGTTTGTCAAGTACAAACGCCATTTTTTTATGATTAATTTCATTGTAAGGGTCGCGAACCAATCGCAAAGCCTTTGAATTTGAGGATACAGCTATAGCAATCCTCGCATCATTTGCATAATTATTGTAGGGGCAATCCCACGCCCGGTTGCCCGATAGATAGGGGGTAGGCACTCTTAGCACTACCCGTACAAATTTATCTGAATCATTTAGGATTGCTATAGCGCGTCGCGTGAGAACCCCGGTCTTTCCCGCAGGGTATGAAACGCAGTTGCAGCCTTTAGGCTGCGAGTAATCTGTGTTATAATCTAACAATGCGGAACAAGTAGGCGTATCAACTACGTGTTGAACCATTCCTAGAACGGTGAAATTCCGGGCAGTAAGACACCCTCAGCATTTTTGACCGAAGAACGAGCCCGCCGGGCCCCTGGCTTTAGACACGGGGATAAGTCGGTAGGGGTTTCAACCGCCTTCAGTTTTTGATATAATTCAAACAGCAAGTAAGAATAACCATCTACGCGAAGAATCATCAAGCGTGCGGAGAAATCCCGGCAACGGAGACATCCGCCTTTGATGCGGAATACTTAAAGGGCGAATAATGGCAGGGTGAGGAGCGTACCTATCTGGCTCGTGCGATGGACTCTGAAAGTAAGAAAAACTCTAAAAGTAAGCGCAATTGCAATATCTTTGATACGGGTATTGTTTTGAGCGTCTAGGGGGACTTTTGCCTGTCCCTTCCAAGTTTAGCTTGGAGAATCCCCAGGCTTCAGCCGTGGGGAGTGTCAAATCACCATAATCAGTGGTTTTTATTAGCCCGTTTGGAGCGAGCCTTTGGGAGGGTTGGGTAATTTTTGATTTTAGATTGACCAGCGCAAAAGTTGAGGTAGAGCAACTCAACCATTCTTAGGCCGCTTTTTGACAATTTTTTCAACTTTCAGGTCCATCAAATTAAGGAAAGTATTTATTACGTTCAAATAAATTTAATTCAATCCTCACAAATCACTTTTCTGTAAAACTCCAAACACCATTCCAGTTATCAGGCACACCCTCCCTCATCAATTGCTCAATTCTCTCCAAATAAAGGAGAGCAGTTTTATCAGAAGGATGTACAGCAATCACCTTCTCAAAACTTTCTCTCGCAGCTTCCAGCCGATCTTTATGCCGATATAATTCCAATCCTTCCTCAAAATCCAGTTTTGTTTTCAACTTGAGAAACCTGACATCCTCATGTTCTGCATCCAGCACCTCATAAACCGCGATCGCCTCATTTCGACCCTTCACAATCGCCCGGTCTAAAAAGCGCAATTGGTATTCATCGGCATTAGTTGAATCGTCTAGCGCTTGCTGAGAGATCAGCAGAGAAACGCCGTAAAACTTCGTTAACCCTTCCAACCGTGCCGTTAAATTAACATTGTCAGAAAAAGCATCACCCTGCATCCGGTTCTCTTCGCCTACCATGCCCAGCATCATGTGACCCACATGAATACCAATCCCAATCTTAATAGGTTGCTCACCTGCCTGAAGTCGCCCCTCGTTGAATTGCTCAACGACTCTAAACATAGCAACGCCCGCCGCCAAAGCATCATTGCCTCCATCTGGAAAAACAGCCATCATACCGTCCCCCAGAAACTTGACAATCAAACCATGATTGGTACGAATTTCTGGACTAACTTTCTGCAAATAAGTATTGACAAAAGCAAAATTTTCCTTGGGAGTCATTTTTTCAGACAGCGTAGTAAAGGAGCGAATGTCAGAAAACATCACTGCCATAACTTTGCTGACGTGATCTCCTAATTGCACATCAGTAATACTTTTCTTCCGCAGAAAACGCAGATAATCATGAGGAACAAAGCGACCATAAGCTGTCAGCAGCTCTTCCAAATTTTGATTTGCCCTGGTCAATTCCTTCTCTCGTGCTTTGACAGTATTGACCATGTGAGTAAAGACTCGTGCCAGTTGTCCTAGTTCGTCGCTGCGTTTAGCAACCTCTGTTAATGCGTCGGGTTGAAAGGCATCTCGTTCCACCTCAGAAGCAGCACTTGTCACCTTACCCACCTGCTCAATGTATGCTGCTTGACGCAAAATTTCAGCTTTGAAAAGTCCTTCAGCTTCCTGTCGCTTGAGGAAATTCAAATAGGCATTTGAGTGATAGCGAATGCGAGCGATCAGTTCCATGCGATCTGGCAGTTTCACTAGGTAGTCATTGGCGCCCAGTCCAAAGGCCTTAGCTTTGATAGTAGGGTCTTCTTTACTGGACAGCACAATTAGCGGAATATTACAGGTAAAACTGTCTTTGGATCGTAGAAATCGAACTAACAGCAAGCCATCCATTTGGGGCATAACCAGGTCTTGCAGTATGACAGTTGGCTGGCACTCCTCCGCAATGTCAAAAGCTTGAGTTGGATCGCTACAGTAGTGAAATACGATGTCCGGTTCGGAAGCCAACATTCGACGAATGGCTTCACTAATGATGGGTTGATCGTCAATTAATAAAACTGTTATTTGCTCGTGTATCAAAGTTGTCATAAGTGGTAAAAAGAATAAAGTCGGTATAGAGAGCCAGCTTTTAACTAATCCGTGTTTGACGTTTTATTAGATGTATTTACTTAATTAGCGGTTTAGTATGAGATTTTGGCGGAGGGTAGTGCCGATCGCATCTGGTGATAAAACCTCTACAGCAGCATTCAACTCAACCGCTGCTTTAGGCATTCCATATACCACACAACTGTCCTTATTTTGAGCAATCGTGTGCCAACCTTGAAGCTTCAATACGCTTAATCCCTCCGCCCCATCTCTACCCATTCCTGTTAGCAGAATCGCAGTTCCCTTGCGCGTCCAATGTTGAGCAACACTCTTGAAAAATACGTCAACTGATGGACGATAGGGATAATTGATCGGCTCTTTGGTGTAGCCGAGAGTCAAGTCCGGTTTTAAATACAAATGATCGTTAGTACCTGCCACTAAAATAGTTCCCTTTTCCAATCGATCGCCCGCAACCGCAATTCTTATGGGCAATACTGTTTGTTGTCTCAACCAATCAACCAATCCACTAGAAAACTGATCGTCTATGTGTTGGACGATCGCGATCGCGGCACCAAAACTAGCAGGTAGCTGCGAAAGGATGGTTGCTAATGCTTTCGGGCCACCTGTAGACGATCCAATCGCCACTAACGGGACAGTAGATACAGTAGATGAAAGTCCACTTCGTCGATCCAATTCCAGCGACGAAGTGGACTTTTTTGCTTGTATCTTTGTTGAAGAAGGCTGTTTTAGCAGTTTGCGAATTGTGCCAACTTTAGCGAGTAGCGCGTTTGCTGTATTAGCGGTATCTGTGCCACTCAAAACAGGTGTATCAACTGCATCTAAAGCGCCGTATCCCATCGCTTCATAAACTTTTGCAAGATTTTTATCAGCACTGGCTGTAACAATCAGAATACGGCAGGGAGAGTGTTTCATAATCTGACGGGTTGCTTCTACTCCATCCATGACAGGCATCAACAAATCCATTAAGATCATGTCTGGCGTATCTTGAGCGCACTTAGCAACTGCTTCGGCTCCATCCCGTGCAGTCCAAATCACCTGGTAGTCAGAAACTGTCTGCAAAACCCGTCGGAGTGCAGCAGTTGCGATCGCCAAATCATTAACAATTGCAATTCTCATCAGCAAATCCCCCTAAATTAAACGTAAAACACGGATGAGTCAGTCGATTTTAGATTTTAGATTTTAGATTTTAGATTTACCCCACAGATAAATCAGGAATCTTGAACTTTGGTCTAAAATTTTTATCTTTCCACGTACTTATAGCCTTTCTCAAAAAAGTGAGGTATGCCCTATGCCCTATGCCCTATGCCCTATGCCCTATGCCCTATGCCCTATGCCCATGAGTACCTCATCTTTCTGAGAAAGGCTATAAGTACGTGGCACGGTATCCGTTTTTGGGATGGGTCATCAGTCGATTTTAGATTTTAGATTTTAGATTTTAGATTTACCCCACAGATAAATCAGGGATCTTGAACTTGGGTCTAAATTTTTTATCTTTCCACGACAGGAGTACGTGGCACGGTATCCGTTTTTGGGATGGGTCAAAAGCTTGGTGTCTATGCCTTCTTCCTTCTGCCTTCTTCATTCTACTTATCAACGCCCAATTAAATTCACGACGGCATCAATCAGGGTGGCATCATGAAAACTACTTTTAGTTAGGTAGTAATCTGCACCCGCTTCTAAGCCCTGAATCCGATCCTCCTCGCGATCGCGATAAGACACAATAATCACAGGAATGGAATACAAACGGGAATGGTTCTTCATTTGCTTCACCAGTTCAATCCCATTCATGCGTGGCATATCAATATCACTGATCACTAAATCGTAGTGGTTAGTCCGAACAGCATTCCATCCCTCCATCCCATTGACAGCAATATCCACGCTATAGCCGCGATTTTCTAGCAGCTTACGTTCCATTTCCCGCACCGTAATCGAGTCATCCACTACCAAAACTTTCTTGCGTTTGTCTTTAACGACATCCGTTACCTCGCCTCCCACCTTTGCTAATCGTCCGGCGTTGAGGATAGCATCGATCGATCGCACCAGATCCGATACATCAACAATTAGAATCGGCGAGCCATCTCCCATTATAGATGTGGCACTAATATCAGGTACTTTGCCCAAACGCGGATCGAGTGGTCGAACCACTAAATCGCGCTCACCTAAAAACTTGTCCACCACCAAACCATAGGGATTAGATTGATCGCTGATCACCACCACAGACAGCGAACCTGGATTAGAGGATGGTTCAGGTAATTCTAGAACTTGATGGGCAGCGATTAAACCAATATTTTGTTGATTCATCGTAAAGTATTGGCGATTTTCCACCTCCGAAATGTGCGATCGCTCCACCGTGACGATCTGATCGATGCGAGCCAGCGGCACCGCATACGGTTTGCCAGAAATTTCCACCAACAGCGTGCGAACCACCGACAGCGTTAGTGGAAGTTGAAAGTGGAAACTCGTTCCTTTGCCAGATTGAGACATGGCACGTACCGTCCCGCCCACTTCCTGTGCCATACTTTTAGCAATATCCAGACCCACACCTCTTCCAGAGATTTCCGTTACCTGTTTAGCGGTGGAGAATCCAGGTAAAAACAGAAACTCCATCAATTCAGCATCAGTAAGCTGGGCTGCCATTTCCGAAGTTGCCAGGTTTTTGTTAATCACCTTTTGGCGCAACTGCTCTGGATTGATACCTCGCCCATCGTCGGAAATGGTAATAGCTAGCATTCCACCCCGATGAAATGCTTCCAGTCGAATCATACCCACCGCCGATTTTCCAACAGCAGTCCGTTCATCTGGTAGTTCAATTCCGTGATCCGTTGCATTTCGCAAGATATGAGTCAGAGGAGCTTCCAGCTTTTTGAGAATGTCGCGATCGACCGGCGTTGCCTTACCTACAATTTCTAACCTAACTTGCTTATTCAACTTGCGTCCCAAGTCGCGGATCATGCGCGGAAAGCCTTGTACGCCATCCACAAACGGACGCATATGCGAGGTAATAACTTCCCGGTAGAGGCGATCGGACAGATTAGCAGTCCGTTGGGCATATAGCTCCAGTTCCCCCAAGCGATCGCCCAGAAAGTCAAGACACTCTTGTTCTTGGTTTCTTGCCTCTTCTAGGTACTCCTTTCCTTCTTGCTGATAGGCACCGTGTTCAAGGCTATCCTGCAACTGTTCTAGCGTTCTGGAAATTTCGACCATCCGCCGTTTCAGGGACATCATGGAGTCTGCGTAGGGTTGCAGCCAGTTGGCTTCAATCAGTGACTCACCTGCGAGCCCCATAATTCGATTTAAGTTCTCAGCACTGACTCGCACTACGCGATCTTGAGTAGCCGCGTGTTCTGATGCTGAAGAGGAAGATTTACCCCGATCTGGACTTTCCTGCACCATCACGCCTGATGGCGATGATTCAGCTCGATCGATCGCGATCGCGGTAGATGAAGATGTGGACTGAATGCTAGATTGGTTGGAAATTTCTAGGGATGATTCGGAAACTGTAGAAGCGACTGAAACACGAGACTGAGAAACTATATTTTCCTCTTCTCCATCTCTAACTCTCGCGCGAGCGAGTTTGGGTGCAGCTTCTGGGGTCAAAATAGCAGCGATCGCCCCTCTTGTTATTTCAAATTCGGCATTATGTTCTGCTAACCAACTCGCTAATTCTACATCGCTTACTTGACCTATACCTTCGAGCAAATCCACACCTTGAAGCAGCACATCGACACAATCGGGATTCAGTACCACTGTCTTGTTCTGTGCAGCCACAAAACAGTCCTCCATCACATGAGCTATATTGACTAACGCATCGAGTCCAACAATGCGAGCAGCCCCCTTAATCGAGTGGGCTGCTCGCATTAATGTTTCCAATGCCTGCGTCGATTGAGAATTGCTTTCCAATGCCAGCAATCCCTGATTCAAGATAGCAACCTGTGCTTCTGCTTCCAGGCGAAATAAGTCCATCATGGAGTCATCGCCAGTCAGCGTCGTTGTTACATCTGGGGGTGCTGTCGGCGTTGTTTTTGTAGTATCCAGTGCTGCTGTTACACCTGCGGGTGCTGTCGGCGTTTTTGTAGTATCCAGTGCCGCTGTTACATTTGGGGGTACAGTAGGCGTTGTTGTGATAGTTGGGTTGGAGGAAAGGGCGATCGCCCTTTCTTCGTGTCCTGCGTTATCAGAAGGGATAAGTTCAGAAGGGATAACTTTAGTTGTCTTCGGTACCGACTCAGAAGATGTCGTCTGCTCAGTTGTCTCCTGACTAAATGAAGACACATCAGTACCCACTTCGTTCGCCTGAACTGAAGGAACAGCCATCATGTTAACTTCAGAGGACAAGACGATCGAAATAGCTTTTTGGGTCGTTGCCAAATCCCAGGAATGCTCCCTCATCCACCGCTCCTGCTCCTCCTCTGTCACTTTGCTCATACCCAAAAGCAAATCGCCCGCATGAAGTAAGACATCAATTTGCTCATCACCTAGGGTAACAGTCTTGTTCTGAGCGGTAATCAAACACTCCTTAATGAGTTGTGCCAGATGGGAAATCGCCTCCATCTTTACAATTCGAGCAGTTCCCCATACCGAGTGGGCTGCCTGAATTGCTTGCCCAAGTTCGAGCATAGAGAATGGTTGCGTTTTGAGTATAGGAAGCACTTCCTTGAGGGTGATGACCTGAGTTTCAACTTCCTGACGAAATAGCTCCAACTTCGAGTGATTGCTCATAATCCGCTCCGTGTTCTGCTACAAAATTTTGTGATTGAGGGTGTAGAACAACAATTCAGAATCGAGATAATTGACTTGATTGCCATGCCAATGAATAATTCCCTGGGTGTAAGCCTCAGTGGCTTTAGTAATCACAATAGGGGCATCTCGTAATTCATTTAGGTGGAAGCGGTAAACTCCATGAACTTCATCAACCGGAAATACCCACTTATCGTTTCCCTGCCCTGCCATCATCATTCGTTTGGCATTCACGGATGTGACAGTGGAGGAAGTCTCCTTAGCCGGTTCTAAATTCAACAAATGACTCAGGGAAGCACAAAGCAACGTTTCCCCGCGAATATTCACCAGTCCCAAAAATAACTCGTTGCTGCGATGGGGCAGGGGTTGAATGACACAAGGAGGGGTCACTTCTTGCAGAATTCGGACTGGAAGAGCTAATCGCTCATTCCCCAGTCGAAAGATCATGACCGAAATAGCATCCGCTGTGTGGATGACTATTTCATCGCCTTCTACATCCTCGTGGTCTACGGGTGTTTCTGCCAGAATATTGAGCCACTCATCTAAGTAATTCAGTGGTGGTTCGCGTTCTAGCAAACTATCGCCAGCTTCTGCATAAACTGGGCATTCATAGCAATGTATCACAGTTGCTAATTGACCGCATGAGCGATCGCCCATGACCCCAATTTGATTCCAGCAGTCATTCAGGGAGCTTTCTACAGTCAATGGTTCACTCCAAGGGTTAGTCATAACTAATTTGGTTGTTAAGTAAATCCACCTAATTAAACGTAATGTCGGGCTAAATGTCGGGCTAAAAAGTTTGCTGTATAAGCATTCTTCACCTCGATATTCTTCCTTATTCCTTCTATAGCGGTTCTCAAGCGTTGTGATGTATGGCGGCGAGTCCAATGCCCATGCCCCATACCCAATGCCCCATGCCCGATGCCCCATGCCCAATGCCCAATGCCCCATGCCCCATTCCCCATGCCCCATGCCCCATACCCAATGCCCCATGCCCCATACCCAATGCCCCATGCCCAATGCCCCATGCCCCATGCCCCATGCCCAATGAGCACCTCATATTACTGAGAAAGGCTATAGTTAATCGTCTTTACCGATAAGTCTTAGAGCGGGATATCTCTTTCCGTAATCCTTGGGCTGCATCATCCAGTTGTTCCAGGGCACTATTGGTTTCACGTAAAGCATCCACTGTTTGATGAGAAGCTTGACCGAGTTGCTCCATTGCCTCGCTAATTTGCTGCGCCCCCTCCGATTGGTCTTCAATGCTTTGACTGACTTGTTCAAATCGAGGTGGCAAACTCTGTACTTGAGTGATGACTTTCGCAACTTGGTCGCTAATCTTGCTGACTCGATCTACACTATTGTTCACCGAGTTGTTGAATTTATCCATTTCCATCACACCAACCGTAACCGCCGATTGCATATCTTTTACGATTTGCTCAATTTCGAGCGTAGCGACTGCCGTCTGATTGGCAAGTCGTCGAATTTCTCGCGCAACAACCGCAAAGCCCGCACCATATTCTCCCGCTTTTTCTGCTTCGATAGCTGCATTCAGTGACAGGAGGCTGGTTTGGTCTGAAACCTTTGTGATTGTGGTCACAACATTGCTGATGTTTCCGGCTTTTTTATTCATGACTCCTAGTTTGGAGGAGATAGAAGTCGTTGCATCCGCCAGTTGCCTCATGACATTTTCCATCTCGGCGAGTTCATCCTGACTGTCGTTTGCAGAGATGGCGGTTGTTTGAGCCATCCCAGCAACTTGTTCCATTGTCTTTACCAAAGTTCTGGAGGTTGCAGCAATTTCCTGTGCAGTGGCGGTGACTTCATTGGTGGAAGCAAGTTGTTCAGCAACAGTGGCCTCTAATTCTTTACCAGATGCTGCAATTTGAGTTGCAGAGGTTGTAATTTGCACCACTGACTGTTGCAAGCTCTGAATCAGCGCATTACTGAGAAATCTTCCTAAAAGAATTGCTACCCCAGGGCCGAGCAGCATAGCAACAATTGTCCAAAACTGTGATTGGCTAATAGCTTGAGTTGCATTTTTTTCAGCTAGAGTAGCAGTGTCTTCATTAATTTTCAGTGCTTCTATAAGTGATGCTGTGGCAGTATCAAAAGAGGTACGATTTGCCTTAGCCCGATCGCGTAGCTGCTCGAAAACACTAGCGGCGTTTCGAGCCTTTGCTATTTCTATAGAGTTATTTGGATTTTGACCCACCAACTCCACTTGTCTGGCATAGGGATGCAGAATTCCTAAACTTTCAAATTGCTGGTTGAATTTTAGAAAATCTTCATGGCCGCTCTTCCATCTATCCCAGTTACTCTGGAGGTTTTTATAGTTTCTATTTTCTTCTTCTGTTCGAGGAGTTGCTTCATACTGCTTAAACCCTTCATCGATCTGATTCCAAGCTTTTTTGATTCGCTCTAACTCAGCTTGTCGTTCCTGGGCGGTTAGTCCAGCAATCAATAAAGCTCGTTCTGACGATTCAATCTGGGTTTGGCCTTCGTTGACTTTCCACAATCCAACCAGGCTCGGCAAACTATTATTGCTTAATGTATCGATGTTACCACTTAAGCGCAACGTAGAGATTAATCCCACTAGCGCTACGATCAGAACCAATGCTCCCATGAAATTGAAAGCGGTCTTAATGCGACCTTGTAAAGATTGATCTTTGAACACGTTATTCACCATAAATACTGCCTCACTGTTATCCGCATAATTGGGTATTTTGCTGTATCTTCTGAACTCGCTGCTTAATAATTTCTGCACCCACAATATCGCCCCGATGTTCTTTCAAAAGAGAGAGATGTATCAGGGCTTCGTAGCAGTTAGGATTAAGGTAAAGTGCTTTCTGAAAACATCGCTCAGCTTGAGCATTTTCAGTTTTTGCTTGATACAATGTACCCAGTAAAGTATACGCTTCAACATTAGTAGAGTTAGCAGCCAAATATTCTTGGCAATGATTAATTGCCTTTTCTACTTGCCCGACATCCGCTAATTGTCTAGCCAGTTCCAGCCCCGAAGGAGTTTTTGTGCTGCTGACTTTATCTGTTGATTGGATTGCTTTAGAAGGCAATTGAGAAGTAGAATGACGGGTAACGATCGCGGTAGATGAGGTATTGCCTGCTAGAGTTCGGGGCTGTTCTATCTGGGTTATGTGACTTTTGTTCAACGGTAAGCTTTGCTTTAATTCAGTAGATGCTGAAGTCTCTCTCAATGGCGACTGCAATTGAATGATATCAGATTTCCGGTACGCAAATGTAAAGGATTGTCGAATTGAAATAAAGGGATGGCTGGGAACTTTTCCGGTTTCAGCCGATCCGACGCAAAGTAATCCGTTTGGAAGTAACAAACGATCTAGGGTATTGAAGACTTGAGTACAGGCAGTGGGTTCCAAATAAATTAATAGATTGCGACAGAAGATAATGTTATACTTGGTTTCGGCATCAGAAAACACATCTAAAAGGTTGCCCTGGCGAAACTTAACTATATTCCGAACGGGTGCAATAATTTCATAGCCTGCTACTGTTTGTTGAAAATAACGCTCGCGCTCAATCCAGTCTTCGCCCCGAAATGAGTTTTTCCCATAAATGCCTCGCTGCGCTTTGGCGATCGCCTGTTTGCTAATATCGATCGCATCAATGCTGAACCGATTTACAGACAAGCCAGCCTCCAGTAGCGCGATCGCCATTGAATAAGGTTCTTCGCCACTGGAGCATGGTACGCTTAACAGACGCAGTTTGGTCGCACCTGATTTGTTTAACCATTCAGAGCGGACGTAGTTGATCAGGAAATCAAAGGGTTTGCGATCGCGAAAAAACCAGGTTTCTGGAACTACAATTTTTTCAATGAGTTCTTCTAATTCTTGGCGTGAGGTTTGTAAAACTTTGAAATAGGTATCTAAATCGGGTAAACCACAAGCTGTTTGACGAGTTTGGACGGCTTTGGCAATTTTGTGAGAGCCGATGATATTAGCTGCAATTCCAATTTTTTGACTTAACAAGGTTTCAATTTTTGCTAGGCTCATCAGTATTTGGCTCTCCTGCTGCTAAATAAAGGTGTCGTGCGTCAGTGAATAGTTGCTCCAGGTGAATCCGCTGAATCATGCCGTTTTGATCGAGAATCATTCCGCCTAAGTAAGGTGCTACGTTCATGCGAGCATCGGAATTTACTAATTCAGTTTCTGGCTTATCCAATGTCTTGATTACCCGTTCCGCCATCAATCCCAGGTATTGCAGCCTATTATCATTAGTGGAAGAGCTGACCATAATAATCCGCGTACTTAATTTAAAGCCGCTTGGTTTCCCCTGAATCAGATGGCAAAGGTCAATAACAGGTGCGATTTTACCTCGGTAGTTAAATAATCCTGCGACATACTCCGGTACATGATTCATCTTCCTGAGAGGAACTCTAGGTATTACTTCTACCACGCGAGAACTCTCGATGGCATAGGAATCTTTTCCAATATAGAAGAGTAACATTAACATGGTAAGACCCCTTGCTTCCTCAAATAGTAGGTAAAAATACAGAAGTTTTGAAGTTAAAAATTACACATAAAACTGTTTAAACTCGGCTAAGTTTTTGACTGTAGTCGGGAGCGTATCACTTGTGCAGCCCAGCTAGAAATTGGAGTTTGGAGACACGAGACAGGAGGCAAGAGTCAGAAAGAAGGAGCCCGAAGAAGTGTTTTTACAAATATGAGATGCTCCTTGTAGTACCCAATATAGTCAATATTAATTGTGACACTCATTCCCTAGGAATGTCAAGGATATTCTGGACATTTTGACCACAAATAATGGTGAGCTCGTTCTCAGCACCTGTCTTTTCAATTATACTACTTATGTAATGCTCCAACTTGAAGAATGTAATCAATACTTCAAGTGGTGTATCTTCGGCGGTAGGAGTCCTTGAATCAATCTCTTGAATCGTTGTCGGATTTAAATATTGAAAGACCTGATAAGTCAGAACTTGAATTGCGTCTGCTGGTAAATGTTCAATCTCACGGGCATATCGAGTCAGCCGTGACTTGGCAAAGCTGATTTGGAAGCGAGCACGCCTCAGAAGGCGCTGCCGGATGTTCTCATAAAGTTCTGAATTTTCCGAAGCCAAAGTTTTATGATTTAATAAGATGGGAATGACATCGGGATTTTCTTCTAAGAACAAAAGACTACCTTCTCGCTCATAGGCTGCTACTCCTTCCATTCCCAATGCTCCAACATCGGCTAAGGCAATAATTATCGCTAGAGGTGAGAGAGGTTTACTGGAGTCATAAAGAGCAGGTTGATAAATCGCTTGCTCGGATGGCTCGTATACGCAAATTGTGGCTTCGATTGCGTCTCTAATAATCAATAAATCTGCATCAAAAAACCGTGCAAGACTATTCCGATTTTGTTCGTCTTGCTGTTGATTTAGGATGTTAATGTATTCAAACAACTTCTCAATTGTTGCCGCCTCACTTACACCCATCTCACGTCGTCTGGACTTGTGAGGTTGGGTTTCAGGAACAAAAAGTTGCAGCATATCATGGGCAGTTGCACAAATATCTAGTAAAAGTTGCATTCGTGCTATATAATCTGGCGCAGCATCGTCTTTTAGGGAAATTTCCCAATAAGGACGGATTGCTTGAAAAATAATGTTCGCTCGGCGCTGTACGTTATTAATATGCTCGCGGGTGTGATAGTAAAGCTGCTTTTGAGCAATTTCTCGATCGAACTCCTGAAGAACAAAGTTTTTGAGTCGAGCAATCGCTTCTGCAAACGTAGTCGGCACCCCTTCTAAGTTTTCCTCAGAGTGGTCTGGCGATTTGAAATTTTGAGAATTTAAGGAACTCATGTCAGGTCAACTCCAAAACTACGTTGGCAAAAATAAATTTATTAGCAACTATCCTCTATTGAATTCCGGTCCAATCGCGTAAGAACGGTAACAAAAAAGTAATCGGCGCTTGTTCTTCCACCTTCACCCGCAGCGCTGTCGTAGTTCCCGGTGTTAACTTCATATCTGGTCCCTTCGACGATGACCACTGGTAGCCGCTGACATTACTGGGTTCTGATATTAACTCTGCAATCACCTCCACCTTGGCGGTTTTTTCGGTAAGCCTATCTGCCAGTTCAGCATTACCCAATTTTGAAGCAGCTCCGGTTGATGTAACAGGATAGGCAGACACGGATTTCACCATTGCGACAATACCTCCAAATCGCTCCCGCTTGACCGTATCCGGTGTAATTTGAATTTTCATTCCGGGCTTGATCCGCTTACCATTTTTCACATCAAAGTAGGCGATGCTAGTCAGATGAACTTTCCCTTGCTCTTGAGTTTGCAGAGCACCGAAGCGCATACCCGGACTGACCACTTGTCCAACTACAATACTGACTTCTAGAATGCAACCTTCTTGGGGACTTTGAATTAAGCTACGCTCCTTAATTTGCTGTTCTAGTTGGGCAACAGCGCGAGAGCTCTCCGCAATTTCGTTTTCTCGATCGTTAGATGCTTTTAAATTGTCTTGTTCTAAGCGTTTGCTGCGGGTGTTTAACTCTTGTAGCTGAGATTGAATTTCTGAGATTTGACTGCGATTTTCTCTAAAAGACTTTTCTACCATAATCTCCTGGCTATTAAGTTGCTGCAATTGAGCTTGAATGTCAGAAATTTGGTTGAGATTCTCTCGAAAAGATTTATCAATCCCTACTTCTTTACTGCTTAATTCTTTTAACTGAGTTTGAATACTAGAAATTTGAGTACGGTTTTCTCGATAATCATTTTCCGCCTCCAAAACTGTATCCTGTGAGAGCGCGCCTTCAGTTAGAAGAGCCTTTCGAGCGTCTAACCTCTTTTTGAGCACTGGATTTATCTTAGAAACATCCTGAAGACTTTGCTCAAGGGAAAGACGCTGCTGTTTAATAGCACTTAACTCTCGTTCTTTAGAAACAGACGCTAATGCCTGCGTATTCTGAAACCTTTGTTGCAGAGTTTGGCGTTGCTGCCCAATAGTAGCTAAATCTCGCTCCTTGAGAACCCCAGACATGGCTTGAACATCTTGCAACCGTTGGGTCAGATTTGCCCTCATTGCTGCGATCTCTTCTTGCTCCAGTTGGGTACGCTGCTTTTGGAGTGAATTAGTTTTGATATTTTGTACAATTAATTGCTGGCGTTTAGCTTGTTGGAGTTTCAGTTGTTCCTGTAACTCAGTGGGTTTAATCGTCGCTATAATTTCTCCTTTTTTGACGCATTGATTATCTTTAATGAGTAAAGATTCTAACTGCCCGGCAATCGGTGATTGTAATTCTACAACTCGTTGCGGTGAAATCAATACTCCTTGTCCTGTCACAGTGATAGGAATTCTACCAACCACGCTCCAAACTAGCGCCATCACCATAAATCCCCCCACAGCTATAGCTGGGATAAAGTCTTTGGTTTTGACCACTTGCATGAGTTGGTCAAGGCGTTCTGGGGAAGCAACAGATTCTAGAGATTGCTGTTGCTCTGGGGTATCATTTATATCTGAAGCAGTCATAACAATTAATTCCTTTGTAGCCGATTCATCATCCACTTAAACCGAGTACCTGCCAGGAGGGTTGGTTCTAGCACGTCGAGAGGAATTTCATCTTCATACTCAATATCCTCTGCTAGTTGTTGGTCTTGGCTGTAAGCTTTTTGACCAAAACCGCGTTGTATTAAGCCTTCACGCAACCGATCGATTAACACCAGAGAAATGGCGCGATAAAAGCGAGTGGCAAATCCGCGATCGCGTTGTATTTTCTCTCTTAGCATCTGTTGCGGTACGGCTAATACCACTGAATTCTCAGCACATTTAATACTTGCAGAGGCGTTCCCTGCTTCTACAAAAGACATCTCACCGACAATTTCTCCACTCGCCCGTCGTGCCAATTCTTTTTCCACTGGTTTTCCCTCTACCATCATGGAAAATATTACTGCCAAATTGCCTTGTAACAAAAAGTACAAGGCTTCCACGGGCTGATCTTGTTGAATTAACGAGGTTCCAGCGGGAGCATTTTGTTTTTTGCCACGAGTTACCATCCAGTCGATATCATTGTCATTAAGGATGGCAAAGAGAAATAGGACTTTTCGCAATGCTTGTCCTGGGACGATTTTGTTTTGCGCTAGTAATTTAGAGACACTTCGTAGGCGGGAGGATAAGATGGCAGTCAGTTCTTGGTAAAGTCTAGCCCCAAAATCTGGATCTCGCTCCATCTTTATTTGTAACTGCCGTTTAGATAAAGCTAATACCAGAGAGGGTTCTACGGTTTTGACAGTTGCCGAGGGGAGGCGATCGTCTATGAAGGACATCTCGCCAAGTATTTCACCTTTACTGCAACGAGCAATTTCTTGATCGTCTTCGGAATTGTTCTGCGAAATTAAGACTGCTACAGTACCGTCGAGGATGAAGTAAATTGAGTCTGAGTGCTGACCTTCTTGAATCAGCACTGTATCAACCGGCATTTCTTTGTGAGTACCAGTTTGAGCCATCCACTCTATATCGGGTGGTTGGAGAACTTTTAAGTTGTTGAGTTGGGTAAGTACAGGTGGCATGGTTGAAACTAAGGAGAGGGCGGTTTTGTTTATATGGGCGATCGCATTGTAAAGCGTGGATAAAAGCGGTAAAAAGGTGGAATAATTGCAGTTTTGGCTGATAGATACAGTAAAATCCGTGGAGGCAGGTTATCGAATTTTTCCCTTTTTCAGTTTTTCACCTTTCCTTGCTTCGCTATCAATTTGGCAAACATACCCTCCTGAGAAGCTAATTCTTTAAACGTCCCCTGCTGAACCACTCGACCGGCTTCAATCACGTATAGCAATCCTAAATCATTTGTAAAAATATGTAGGGGTAGTGCTACCCCTACTCCCCGTGCCTACCCCAGCCAAGGCGGGGCAACCACGGGGGGTTTGCCCCTACAAGAATTACACGAATCATTTAGGATTGCTATAGATGCGATCGGCATTACGAATGGTACTAAGACGGTGGGCGATCGCGTCTCTTAATTTCCAGGTTTCGCCCCAACTCACCCTTATAACTGAGATATTGCACCATTCTCAATTAGCCGTAGGGGCGGGTTCGCCAACAGCCTTAAAGCTTGCAAATAGGTTCTATAAACCCGCCCGACCCCACGAAAAATCCTCTTATTGATATTGCTGCAAGATGTCAGTTATAACCAACTCACCCTTCTAAGTATAAAATAAAATCTTTCTTTTGGTAGATGACTTTTGAGGCTTATAAAAGTATGCCACGCTTGGTTAGTCTTTGCCCTCCGAGAAATTACGTAGGGGATTGGCAGGGGTTCTCCTTAAACTTGCGTGCTATCGGCAGTGAATCTTTTGGTTTTCCCCTGCTTCGCTATCAATTTGGCAAACATACCCTCCTGAGAAGCTAACTCCTCAAAAGTACCTTGCTGAACAACACGACCGGCTTCAATCACGTAGATGCGATCGGCATTACGAATGGTACTGAGGCGATGTGCGATCGCGATGCGCGTCACTTTCAGGCGATCCAAACTCTCACTCACAATTGCTTGGGTACGATTATCTAACGCACTGGTCGCCTCATCAAAAAAGATGATTCGCGGTTTCAATACCAACGCACGGGCAATCAGTAATCGTTGTCGCTGTCCGCCAGATAAGTTTGCACCCCCCTCTGATATCACCGTGTGTATCCCCATCGGCATATTTTCAATATCTTCGGCAAACCCTGCCATCCGCGCCGCATCCCAAGCCTCCTCCATACCGATTAATGCACCACCGCTAATATTTTCAAACACGCTTTCGCTATTGATGCGCCCGTTTTGTAACACCACACCCAGTTGACGACGCACCGCACCAACATCTAAACCCGATAAATCTTGTCCGTCGTAGTAGACAGTACCCTGTTCGGGAACGTCGAAACCCAGTAACATCCGCAGAGTTGTAGATTTACCGCTACCAGAAGGGCCAACAAAAGCAATAAACTCACCCGGCTTGGCTTCGATGGTCACATCATCCAGATTTAATGGCCCATCTTCTCGATAGCGGAAGGTAACGTGGTCTAACTTAACATATCCCGAAAGTCGCCCCGGATCGGCTTTGTTTAAATCTACCTCTGGCAATTCGTCCGCGATCGGCTTGGCGTGTTCCCACAACACCCCAATTTCTAACATATCGATCAGCGTGTTGCTGAGAGTTGTTACTCCCGTCATAAAGATGGCAAACGCTGCATTGAATGCTAGAAAGGTTCCGGTAGTAATCCTATCTGTTTGTGCCTGATTCAGCAAGCTAGCAGTCATCCAAAAAATCAGGATAAGGGTTAGGTTAGACTGCAAAAGATTAAAAGTAGCGATCGCATCTTCAATCCATTGGTTATCCTGCATCAATTTCAGTTGCTGTTGATAATACTTCGCCCAATAAGCAAAGGCTCGTCCTTCCGCGCCTGTAGTTCGTAATTTGGAAATTCCGCCGACTAGCTGAATAGTAAGTCCACCAATTTCACCTTCCAGTTCTTCCAGACGAGCAGTTTTCTGGCGTTTGAAATAACCAGCAATACTTGTGACAATAACAGTGAGGAAGACTATTACAGCCGCAATAGATGCCAGTGGTGGACTGTAGACAAACAGCAGTCCTAAATTGAGCAGGGAAAATAAACTCCTGAACAGGATATCTAACTTATCAGCGCCCAATTTGTCGCGAATTTGATTAATTGCATTAACGCGGGACAGCATCTCTCCAGAGGAATACTGGCGGAAGAAAGTAAGTCGCAGTTTGAGCAGCCGATCCCACATGGCACTCTGTAAGCTGAACACGGAATAGATTCCAAACCGGCTCAAGTTAACTCCTTGAGCCAGTCGAAAAACTGCTACACCAAAACTAGCAGCTACTAAGGCCAAAGTGAGTTGAAGCAACAACCCGCGATCGGCATCGGGAATGGCAGTATCAATTAAGATACCTGTTGCTTGGGGAACCACCATACCCGCTAAAGCCGCAGCAATTCCCAACACCACAATACTAAAAATTTCCCGTCCTGTACCGCGCAGAGAATACTGAAACAGCGTTAGCAAATCTATCTTTTTTTCCGGAAAAGGTGGATAAAACATATAGGCATTGGCAGCCAGCAATTTAGCAGTACGATCGCTCAATAAAAGTCGCTGTCCAGTTACCGGGTTGTAAATTTCATAGTTGCGCTTGTTATTTATTAGTAGCGCCACTGGGGTATTATCTGCTTGAAGATAAGCGAGCATTGGGCCACAATCGCCTCGCCACCAACGTTCTGTCAGAAGTACCCGTCGAATTCGCATTTGGGAAGCACGGGCGATCGCCTCCAGTGGCTCCTTTACCCGCTGCATATTTTCCGACTTACCCGCCGGCTTAATCTCAATCCCCATCGCGTGTCCTACGGCTCCTGCGGCTGCTAGGAGGGGATCTCCGATAAAAGTAGCAATAGCTTGTTTGGGCGCAATTAGAGAAACAAAATTCGCCAACGCACCCACAGTTGCAGATTGGTTCAGGCGTTCCCGTTCTTCAAACTGCGCCAGAGTCTCTAATTGAGACTGTTGTTCTAGTTCTTGCAAGCAGCTAAAAAACTGCTGATGGAAGTTGTCTAAAACAGTGAGTTGAGTTTGCCAGGGAGTATGACTCGAAAGTTCAGGGGCGGGTAGCAAAATTCCGCTGAGGTCAAAGACGGAACTCAATTGTCTAAACCAAGCGGTTAGAAGATTGCTGGCAGATGGCAAAGTGGGATCGGGGTCGGGATTGTTATCTAATTCTGAACGCTGGGAATGTAGCAAGGTCGAGTCTGTAACGGGAACTGCCAGAATACATAAAGTGTTGGGACTTTTGAATTTTGATAAATCATCAATATCCGTTGCAAATCCAAACAGGGCTTCACCCGCTTCTGCTGTGAATAAATACCGCCGATTTTCTTGTAAAGTTCCATCTTTAACCGGGCTAACAAACACAGCCACTGAACCCGATTGAATTGTCCAGACTTGTTGCGGATTATCCAGTGGCAATACCTCACCTTGGCCAACAAATTTTGGGGAATTTAAAGCGGTATATTTATTCTTCATTTTCTTGTTCTTCCTCACCTTGAGCCAGTTCAGCGTAGAATCCACCTATTTGAATTAATTCTTCGTGCGTTCCTCGCTCCACTACAACACCGCGATCTAACACGATGATTTCATCGCAGTCTTTAATTGAACTGAGGCGATGTGCCACAATCAAACAACTACAGCCACGTTGCCGCAGGTTATTGTAGATAAACTGTTCTGTTTCTCCATCGAGGGCACTGGTTGCTTCATCCAAAATCAAAATTGAAGGGTTATAAATTAGCGATCGCGCAATTTCTAACCGTTGGCGTTGTCCGCCACTTAAATTTGCACCCCCTTCCAATAGTTCGCCGTTATAGCCACCCGGTATCGCTAGAATTACATCTTGAATTTTGGCATCAATGCAGGCGCGACGAAGTTGGGAATCAGAAACTGTTGTATCCCATAGTGTTAAGTTATCGCGCACGCTTCCTGAAAATAGGAAAACTTCTTGTTCAACAGTAGCCATCGACGTTATTATAACCGAACGGGGAATTGCATTTCTCAGCTTACCATCAAACAAAATCTCGCCCGACCAAGGTTCATAAAGTCCCGCGACTAATTTAGCAACCGTCGATTTTCCAGAGCCACTGCCCCCTACCAACGCCACCCGCCGCCCCGGTTGAATCGTACAGCTAAAGTTTTCGATTAAGGGTCGATTGACTTTTGCATACCCAAAAGTAACGTTACGAAGTTCAATATGTCCTTGCAGACGAATTGTAGAGGCATCAAGGGTAAGAGATGAAGTTTTAGGTTTTTTGTTTTGAGTTGTAAGTTTTGAATTCTGACTTTTGGTATCGATACTGCTTTTTGCAAGTGATGGATCTGTATCATTTGCCAGTACGTCATCTAACCGCATCAGGTTGCCTGCTAAAGTTGGCAGAGTAATACCAAACCCCATCAACTGATTAATGGGTGTCTGAAAGCTTATTAGCAGCGCTTGGAATGCTACCAACATCCCGATGCTTATCTTTCCCTCCATAACTTGCCAACCACCTACTGTCAGCACTAGCGTGGTTGTTAATGCTGTAAGTAAGATAGGTAGGACTTGCAGAATCTCATAGGGTACGGCTATTTTTGTATAGGAATTAACTGATTTGGCGAAATAACCCGACCATCGGGCAAAAAAGTCCGATTCTAGCGCTGAGGCTTTTAAGGTTTCCATGCTTTGAATTCCGGCGATAGCTACCCCCTCCACCTTGCCCAAGTTTTTATCATCCTCCATGAAGGCTTCTTCTAGCCAACCTCCGACTCCTAATAGCGCCACAATGTTTACAACTGCCAACACCAGAGCGATCGCTGTTAGCAGTGGGTTATAAGCAAACATGACCAACAGGTAGATAATTGTCATCACTATGTTGATGATCGTCTCTGCCATACTGCCAGAAATGACCTGGGCCACTTTGTCGTTGAGCTTCACTCTTCCGCCGATTTCACCAGGGAACCGTTGGGTATAAAATCCCACAGGGAGTTTCAACATATGCCAGAAAAATTGACTGGACATACTGGCAGCTAATTTAATTTGCAACTGTCTTAAATAGCGTCGCTGCTGGGAGAACAAAAACGCCTGAATTAGGGCGGTGAGGAGCATTCCCAGCAGCAATGGACGCAGCCAGTCGGTGCGGTCTTCAACGAGAATTTGATCGACAAATACTTGACTGAACACAGGTAGTACCAGTCCGGGAAATACTAGCAAAAAGCCAAGCAGGACACTGAGCGAAACTGCTCCTACCGAGCTTTGCAAGCGTTCTAGGAGCGATCGCAATACGCTAGACCGTTGTCCCCCGCGCTTGAACTCCGGCCCCGGTTCCATTGCTAGGATAAAACCGATATATGCCTCGTCAAATTCCTGCAAGGAAACCGTGCGCGGTCCGGTTGCTGGGTCGTTGATGTAAACTCGGTCTTTTTCAAAGCCTTCGACTACTAACAAATGGCTGAAATTCCAGAATGCGATCACTGGTAGTCGCATTTTAGCCAACTGGGAAGTTTGTTTTTTAAATGCTTTTGCCCGCAGGCCGTATTGTCTAGCAGCTTTGACGATGCTGGCAGGTTGGCTGCCGTCACGAGAAACGCCACATTCCTGCCGTAATTTGGCTAGGGGGACAAATAGTCCGTAATAACTCAGCATGATGCCCAGTGCTGCTGCCCCGCATTCTACTTCTTCCATTTGCAATACGGTAGGTGTTTTAACACGTTTCTTGGGCTGCTGTTCCATTATTTGACTGAGCCACTGTTTCAACACTGCATTACTCCTCAATGGTTCCTATAAGAGGCAATATATTTATTAATTACTTTCAGAAAAACAAATAAATTCATTGAATTTGAGATAATCGGGTAAAACTTTTCAGTCAGTGTATAGGAATAACTATCTTCTCTTTTGTTTCTCTGGAGAACCTGGAAATTACTTAACTTCTTGTGAAAAAAGGGATAGGCTGTGTACGTGAATTCTCTCTTGACAACTATCCCCTATTCTCGTAAAGTCATTCAGGTCAGATATAGAGAATGAGCCACCTCTATTTTTAGTTGTGAATTATTTAACTTTTTTTGGCGCTGAGTTACAGAATTTCCAGGCGTACCGCGAATAATTCCCCGACACTTAGGCGACCCGCACTGACACTGAAACTCTGGAAAATCTTCATTCTCGATTGTTGCGTAGTCTACGGTTAACTCTTCTCCTGCTGCAATATCCCTGAGCGCGTATATATTGAGTCCTCGGTAGCCTATATTGGGTTCGCAAGAGTGGTTTTGGGGTATCCAGTTGGCTGGGTTTTCGTCCCAAAACATAAAGACTTCTTCACTCAAAGGAACAGCATACTGCCGAAACTCTTCTTGCTCTGATGCACTCCAGTGGGATTGGACATAATCACGGGTAACAATCCTTTTTGGATACTCCTCTCCCTGGAAGATAATTTCCCCAGCTTTCAAATCAGTCACCGCATAAATGCCATAGCCAGAAATAGCATTTCCACATACTTTAAATTTTTTCTGACGGCGTTGGTATCTGGTAATACCTTCCGTTATGATATGTTTGAGAAAGCTTGATGCACCTACCTCGTCATACTTTAAAATGTAGTCAGCCGATGCTTCTGCGCCTCCTTCAAAAAAAATAGAAGGGTTAAAGCTAACTTCAAGAAATAAAATTTCTTTTTGCTCATTTACTCGAAAATCTAGACGAGCATAGCCAGCACCGTTAAAAGCTAAGAAAATATTCTTAGCAGCGTCTCTCAAGCGGAGGTCAAGTTCTGAATCGGAACAAGGAATATTACGCTTTGGGTGATGTTGTCGCACCTTCAAATCGTAGGTTTTAAATTGTTCTCCTTCCGGAAAGACGAACTCTAGAGATTTATACGTTATCGGAGAGCGGCGCTCTTCAGGGTTAGCAGCCACAAGGACTGTAAACTCTCGCCCAGGTATATACTCATCGATTAGAACTTGACCAAAGTTGGCTATGAGTTCAGCCACTTTGCTCTGTAATGCCTCTTTTGTTGTTACATAGGATTGATGGTCAATTCCCAGACTGTCTGATGAGGCTGCTGGTTTAACAAACAGGGGGAATTGCAAGTTTTGACAAGCCCTCTCAACATCAGCTAACGTTTCAGCTTTCACAAATGCTGGTGTGCGTACTCCTGCAATGTAAGCAACGTACTTCATTAACTCCTTGCCTGGATCGTAGAGGTCGAAAGTCGGACCCGTGTAAGGCAAATTAAGCTGCTCCAAGGCAACGATTACATCAATAGAGGGAACATCCCAGTCCAAACATCCCGTACAGAGGTTGACAAAAATATCGTAACCTTGCTTCTTTAAATCTTTAAGCTGACGATAGGTTGTGGCTTTATTGAGAAATACATGGTCTACCTGGTCTTCTGGTAGTAGATGAGAAAGGTTACGTGGCGGTTCGCAGTTTTTGTAGTCTGCTTCTACTGTTGATTGAGAATAGTCAGGTTGTAGAACGCAAATTTTCATGTTGATTTCCTATAGTGTCAGTTTAGTACAAGTATCGTAAAAGATTGGATTAGTTTTGAGTTATTGCGATCGCCTCTCGGATTTTTAAGTGCTATCATCTCAAAGACGGGCAATCGCCTTTTAGATAGAGGAACTGCAAGAAGATAGTGCAGCTATCCCTGAACCTGTTGCGCGAGGACGAGTATGGGGCAACTGGCTTAAGGAGCGATCGCTCTGTGCCTGCTCAAGAGAATTCCTTAGCCGTTCCGCTAAAACTCGTACATGAGGCTCCTTGACAATGGTGTAGTGATCGCCAGAAATTGTATCAATCTTCACTCCACCTTCCGTTAACTGATTCCAACCCGTTGTGGGGTCTGAATTCTCTAACCCAAACGATTCCTCCGCACGAAATACCATAATCTGGTTTGGATAAACAACTGGCGTGTAGGTGCGTTCAGCCTGACGATTTGCCAAGACAACCTCTAGCAAACGTCTAATTTCAACCACTCCAGCATCAGGAAGCACAACGTTAGCCGCCCTTGCTCGCTCCAGCACATAGCTCAACTGCTCATCCGGCGCAAGCGATTGGAGAGCGCTAACCGATACAGCAAGCTCCTTCCCAAAATAACTGCCCAAATCCTTAGCAAACCAAGCTAGTGTGGCAGCAGTATCAACCTCCATCGGTTGACTGTTACGCTGGGGTGCTGAACTATCTATCAGAGCAAGCAACGCCACTTGCTCACCTGACGAATACAACTGTTGAGCCATCTCAAACGCTACCACTCCACCAAATGACCAGCCTCCCAGCAAATACGGACCTTGCGGTTGAATCTCGCAGATTGCCTCGATATAATAACTAGCCATAGCTTCAATCCGGCTCTTTGGCTCCCCTTGCCCATCAATCCCCGACGCTTGCAAACCGTAAAAGGGCTGGTCTTCACCCAGATGACGAGCTAAATCCAGGTAACAAAGCACATTGCCCCCGATGGGATGAACGCAGAAAAAGGGAGGTTTTGTGCCATCTGGCTGAATCGCTACTAAAGGAGAACTCAAGAGAGAACCCGTCGCCTGACGCAGAATGCTTGCCAGATGCTCAATCGTCGAACTGGGAAAAAGCGTCGCTAGCGATAACTTCTGCCCAAAATGCTGCTCAATCTCCAGCATCAGGCGTACTGCCGATAGAGAGTCACCGCCCAAGTTAAAGAAGTCGTCTTTCACGCTAATGGGGTGAATACCCAGCACCTTTTCCCAAAGATGAGCCAACTGAAGTTCCCAAGTGTCACGGGGAGCTATAAATGCAGTTGGTTCAATGCGTCTGCTGTCCCTTGGAGTGGGTAGTGCTTTGCGGTCAACTTTCCCATTAGAATTCAGTGGCAGGGACTCCAAGAACGTAAACCCTCCCGGGAGCATATAAGCTGGTAAGCGCTCTTTCAAGTAGGTGCTCAGGCTTTTATCGCATAGCTCTCCGGGAGTCGGTTGCTCGTTTAACACTACCTCTTGCGCGAATAGGCGATCGTAAAATAAGTTGCTCTTTGAGGGAGTTTTGTAGAGAAAAGAATCGTATTCAAATTCAATGCGTTCTCCACTCTGTTTGAGCAAATAGCCTCGAATGTGATAGTCGGGATTTAAGTAGTCTTCACTCAACCGAGCGCTACAAACGGCTTCAATTTTGTCTCCAGCCGCCACTTCAATCCCCGGATAAAACACTGGAAAATAAACAGGTAGCCAGTTGCCGACGTAAGCTAGACTGTCAATGACTTCATTCTCAACCGTGTGTAAATTAAGCCATAATAAAAATCCATCTATTTTGCCATTTTGAGTGATAGTAATGCTTATCTGTCGGTCATATTCGGGATTAGAGACTTGATTGAAATCCAAATCCTCAAAAACATCTACAGTGGAGATGATGTGTGATTGAGGAAAATTTCGGAAAGATACCCTTAAGGGTATTTTCCCTCCGAGTTGGTTGAAAATCTGCTGAGTGTAATAACCGGACAGTTCCGAAAAATGAGGCTGACTGGCAAACGTTTCAGGAAGATAAACAGCAGCGATGTTAGTCACGCAGCGCTGGGGAATCATTATCCCATCTTCCTTGAGAAACCTTCTGGCATCATTGAGAATCGAAACCGCCCCTTCTGAATTGCCGATCGCGCCAATCAGTTCTGAAACACACAGATCGACTTTTTCAGGGAGTTGCACTTGGGTGGCATCCCCATGAATTAACGATATCTTGTCTGATAACCCCAGACATTTCACATAACTCGTTGCCTGTTTGTAAGCTTCAAGTTGCATCTCAATGGCGTAAACTTTCTTAGCGCCATGTTCGGCACAGAATTTCGCCCAAACAACATCCTTACCCGTGCCAATGTCTACAACAACTTTGTCCTTAACAACTTTTTTAAGTGCCACCTCATAACTGTGATTTCTCACATGGTCATAGGTCATGGCATAGTACAGGATGGCATCATAAACTCGGTAGTCTCCCGGACAGGGCCATAGTTCTACCTGAGTGTTTTTGGGTTTGGGAACGACATAGGCGACGAGGCGTTGCTTGCCTGATTTTTCTTCGTGAGCCACTACCACACTGTCTTGCACCAGTGGGTGCTGATTGAGAGTTGCTTCGATTTCCTCCGTTTGAATGCGGAAGCCGCGTACTTTCACTTGGTTATCAATGCGCCCCAGGATTTCGATATTACCGTCGCTTCCGATACGGGCTAAGTCTCCAGTTTTGTAGAGGCGAGAATTGGCTTCATCACTAAAAGGATTGCGGATGAACCGTGCCGCGGTTAATTCGGGACGATTGAGATAGCCTCTTGCTAAACCAAGACCGCCAATATATAATTCGCCCGTTATCCCTTTAGGCACAGGCTTTTTGTTTTCATCCAACAAGTAAATCTGGGTGTTGGCAATGGGACAACCTATAGGTACGGAGTTGACATCCGGCAATTCTTTCCAGATATCTGGTTCGTAGAGCGTCGATGTGATAGTGGTTTCAGTCAGTCCATAGGCATTGAGCCAACGGACGCGATTACCCGCTATTTTCTGCCAACTCATCAATCGCTCTGGTAAAACTTTCTCATTGCCAACTACAACTAGGCGCAGCGTGGGAGGTAATTGCGCCTGTGAACTAGACAAAGCAGATACCCATTCATGCCAGTAAGAAGCAGGGAGGTTGAGAACAGTCAGTTTTTCCCGCTCTATCAGTGCTTGAAACTCTGCAACAGTTGGAGTCACAGAACCAGGACGGAGAACGACTGTACCCCCGCTTAACCAGGTAGGGAATAACTCTTCTGCTGCAACATCAAAACTAATCGAAGCAAACTGTAAAACCCGATCCGTTGTCTGCAAATTATAGTGCTTGGCAATGGAAACACTGTGGTTGGCTAGAGCTTGATGCGGAATCAGAACTCCTTTTGGCTGCCCTGTAGAGCCTGAAGTGTAAATGACATAAGCTAGATTGTCAGATGTCGTGCGGGTGTCAGGGTTCTGCTCGCTGTATTGGGCAATCTCCTCCCAATCAACATCTAAACAAACCACTTTTGCTTCGTGTGGGGGAAAATTTTCTAGCCACCGTTTTTGAGTTAGCAGCACTGGTGGTTGAGCATCCTCTAGCATCAAGGACAGCCGCTGTTGCGGGTAGGTTGGATCTAGAGGAACGTAGGCACCACCCGCTTTGAGAATACCCAGCAGTGCGATCGCCATTTCTAAGGAGCGTTCCACACCAATCCCAACTAGAACTTCCGGTTCCACTCCTAAAGAAATTAGGTAATGCGCTACCTTGTTGGCTCGATGGTTTAATTCCCGATAAGTGAGGCTTTCCCCCTCAAAAATCACGGCGATGCTATCAGGCGTTTGTTCTACTTGAAACTCAAATAACTGAGGAATGCACAATAGTTGAGGCGTTGATGAATTAATATTATTTGCCATTTGTTCTCTTGGTAGTCGCCGTTAATCCCTGCAATACACTGTTTGTCTAAAGTTGAAAGAAGATCGCATCAAAGTTTCAAGACTGTATCAAGAGTCTCCATTATGGTTCCCCAACTCCTCCCGCGTCAGTCGGGGAAGTCGGATTGTTAAGTCGGAAAAGTCGGATCGTTGCGTAAACTCCTACACATTACGAAGATAACTTATGTCTTAAGGGGGATGTCAATCAGAATATAGCTGTATATGTAAATCTTCCGTAAATATCTTTTTTGCAGAAAAAATAAATTGAACCATTCGAGGTAACAACACTGTCAAAGCATAAGTTTTATCAGCCTCATACCCCTTATTCCAAAGCTGAAAAATTGGCAGCTTATTGCGCTAGCGCACAGGATGTCATAAAAGAAGCGATCTGAAGAGCAGCAGCGCTTGCGCTATCGCTCCATCATTTTGAAACTCTAGCAAGTGCGATCGCTTCCCTTGTTGTCAAGCTTAATCAAAAAACGATTGCCTTTCTTCAAGTAAAAAAGAGGAGGGATGGCACTCGTAGTTTCTACTTCTTTAAGACGATTCCTAAAGTCACTTTCTGAATATTTCGAGTTAGAGGCTTTTTTTCTAACTTGATGCCCCATATGAGATGAGTGCGATAAGCGGAAAAGGGGGCGATCCCACCTCCTTTTCCCCAAACTCCACCAGCCGCGATCGCATCAGAGATCGCACCAGAAGGCGATATACCTAGAAACGTGACAGCTTCGGCTGGGAGAACGTCAACCCATTTTTTTCGTCTGACTCTCCATCCTATTTCCTTTTGATTTTTTTCCGGCTGAATTCCAAATTATAGGTGATCGTGGCAGTCTATATCATGCTGCTTTTCGTTCGCCTGATGCTAATCGTCTTCTGATAGATCATGACATTGCCCAGTGGAGTATCACGTTCTAATCCAGACGTGTTCGATGGGTATGACTTGCATACCTTGTCTATGATGTTCTGTATCCACGGTTCCGGGGTATTATTCGCATTATACCTGTCCCGAAGGTCAGCACTGATCAGTCTTTCCTCAGACATATATCGATTTCCAGCGTGGCCTATTGCTACTATATAGCCTTCTGGTTTAAGCTTCTCATTTATCCAGCTGTCTACTAGGGTAAACCCATACGGAGAGATACTGATAACCAAATCTACCGTATGATCGCTATATTGGCTATCTACTTCATGGCGTTTGGTAAAGTACTGAACTTCGGGGTAGCGTGCAATGAGTTCTTTGAATCGTAATACTGTCCTAAAATATTGCTTGGCTTCTTCGTATGTTTTGTCGGTGATTGTACCAGTGTCTTTTTGATATTGTAATAGATCGTAGTTAATGACCTCCTTAACTTCAAAATCGGAAGCTACTAGAGGTAAAAAACCAGCTCCGATATTCAATATTTTCTTGGTTTTCGTGTCGGCGTACATGATAAGGTTTTGGTAGGTTTTCTCCTTCTACAGCTATGACGATCCACATACTCTGTTTGTGAATTTTTCGAGTTTGAGGCTTTTTTCCTAACTCAATCCCCCTATAAAACCCACCTCAAGCGCGAGAACCCTTGAAAAACGAACTTTCGGCACGCTTAGGCTTAGAACTGATATGTAGTTAGGCGATCGGGGTGCATCTCAGTTTGGCAAATACATCAAATTGAAAGTTGACCGTTGAGATAAGCACAGCGAAGAGCAAGGATAGA